>CAIXUF010000618.1 GCA_903922535.1 Candidatus Hydrogenedentota bacterium | reverse complement strand
TTCCGGTGGAGGCGTCCACGGCCCGCAACACAACGCATCCCGTGGCGGGCAGCACCACCTTCACCGGTGCATCGGAAGAGCCGACGGCCACATTTCTGGTGCTTCCCCAGCCTGCGACACCCAAGTAGTAGGAAGCTTCACGGGGCGCATCCGCCAGAGTGAGACACCCTTGGGCGTCCGTTCTGAGGCCCTTTCCCTTGGCATAGAGTTGCAGATCCCCCCGGGATGCGCCCACGTACATCCGGGCATTGGCCAGCGGTGCCTGCTGGGCGTCGACTAAGAGGAACTTCACGGGATGCGCCGACGAAAGTGGAATCACCGTCTCGGGCATATCGGGCACAATGTTCAGCGACACGGCATTGGGTGCAAAGCCGGGGGCGGTCGCCATCAGGGTGGCCTGTCTGGGCGGGCAGTGATCAAGACGGAAACGTCCGTCCATGTCCCCTTCGGCACGAATGGTAAAGGGGGGCTCTTCGTAAAGGTCATCCAGAGCCAGATTCGCGCCCGCCACGGGATTGCCCTGTTCATCGACCACCCTGCCCGACACGGGAACGCCGCGGACAAGTTGAACCTGGATGTCCTGCCCCCTTGCCACAGCAGACCCGCCACCCCGCCCGGGGTCCATTTTGCACGATGGGACATAGGCGGCATGGGTAACGCGCAGTATCAGCTTGTCGGTGTCCGGTGGAACATTCTGCACTTGCCAGTTTCCGTTTGCATCGGTGGAAACATCGCCAAGCATCACGGAACCCTGCTTCGGCAGGGTCGCGATCACGTCGACAAGGGCGCCTTCCAGCGGTTGCCCCTCCTCATTCACCACGGTTCCCCCGGCTGAACCGCCCTTCTCCAGGCGGATGGGAACGTCAATCCTTTCGGGGTTGGATTTGAGTGCGAGACCCCAAGGCTTCGCCGCCCACCCTGCGGCCCAAATCGAAAAGCTTATGTTGACGCTGCCGACGGGCAGAACGAGTTCGGACTTGTCGGTGAACGTGATCAAAGCCTTTGGACAGTCGCCTTCCACGTCGCACAAACGGTGCAGGCAGGTTGCCCCGGGGATGACCTCCCCGGTTTTCGCATCCCGAATGTCGAACACCAGGGTGCGGGCGGGTTCAGGCGCGTCGGCAACGGGATGAGTTATGGGCGTCTTGGTTTCCTCGGCGGGTGTGGCCTGCTCGACCGGAGTGGTGAGATCCTTGAACGCGTTGAACAAGTAATCCATGACCCCGGCGTGGGCCGGGGCAGTCATGGGAGGTGAAAGGAGCATGACGGCTAGCAGCACGGAGAGGACCGCCGCATGGACCGCGAAGCGGGCGAGTCTGTCTCCGACCCCTTGCCATTCACTTCCGTTTTGTTGGCGCATCGTTTTTACCACCTTTCCCCGGAGTTGTAAATCGCCCGACGAGACATTATAAGGTCCTTCACGAACCCGGTCCAACAACACGGTTGTCCGGTCAAAACAAAAGCTTGACATCCCTGCCGTTCATACTTTATAATCGTTATCATGTTAATGGAATATGCGCCCGGGTGTGGATGTTTCATTGACAACGGCGGACACGGACGGGATGATTGAGACGATTGTTCGTGTTAGGGACAAACGGTGTTCGCCGGGTCGCAGAACAAAGGATACGTCGTTGGGAGCGTGACGCCTCAACCAAAGGAGGACCTTGAGATGAGCGTTTACACAGACAACAGTTTCTCCATCGGCCACACACCGCTCGTTCAGTTGGGCAAACTGACGCAGGGCATCAAGGCGGCACGGGTGCTCGCGAAGGTGGAGGGCCGCAATCCGGCGTATTCGGTGAAGTGCCGCATTGGGGCGAACATGATCTGGGACGCGGAGAAACGGGGCGTGCTGAAGCCCGGCGGAACGATTGTGGAGCCGACCTCGGGCAACACGGGCATCGCCCTGGC
>CAIXUF010000617.1 GCA_903922535.1 Candidatus Hydrogenedentota bacterium | reverse complement strand
GGGAAGGCCCAGTTCCTCAAAGCTCATGATCTTGCGCGGGATCAGGCGCAGCACCAGGCCAACGTTGCCGCGCTGCTTGAAAATGGACACGCGGAAACGGGCCACGTCCTCGAAGGCAAAGCCGAAGTCCGCGCCGCCCACCTCCTGCAGTTCCTGCTGGTTGTCCACGGAGGCGATGCTCTTCATGAGCCGCTCGTTGTCCTCCGACGACAGCGGGCTGTCCCCGAAAAACTGCAAATGTCCGTGCACGCGGCCCACGGGCGGATCATCCACCGCCAGGTGAAGGTCGGACCCGTCCCGGTCAATCAGCATCCGCAGCAGACTCACCATTTCATACGCCATGTCAGCTCGCTCCCGCCTGTTGTTCCGCCGCCGCCGCGGCCGCCTTGGCCACGACCTTTGCCGCGGCCCTCTCGGCCGCATGCCTGAGCGGCTCGTCCACGCGCGTGCGGCGGTTTACCTCTTCAATCGTTGTGATGCCGCGGCACGCCTTGTCCCAGGCGTCCTGGCGCATCGTTTTCATGCCGTCCACGCGCGCAACCTGACGGATCATGGTGGCGCTTTCGCCCTTCATCAGCATGCGGCGGATGTTGTCGTTCGTGACCAGCAGCTCGTAGGCGCCCTTGCGGCCCTGATACCCGGTCCGGTTGCAGTTGTCGCAGCCCTCGCCATGCACCAGTTCGACCGTGCTCCAGTCGATCTTCTCCAGCCCAAGCCGCTCCTTCTCCTCCTCGGGGGCAGTGTAGGGCCGCTTGCAGTTGGAGCAGACCAGGCGCACCAGCCGCTGCGCAAGAATGGCGCGCACGCCCGACGCCACCAGGAACGGCTTGATCCCGATGTCGATCAGACGGGTGAAGGAACTCGACGTGTCGTTCGTGTGGAGGGTGGAAAAGACCAGATGGCCCGTGAGGGCGGCCTTGATGGCAATCTCGGCCGTCTCCTTGTCGCGGATTTCGCCGACCATCACGATGTCCGGGTCCTGGCGGAAAATGGCGCGGAGCGCCCGCGCGAAATCCCAGCCGATGTCGTGGTGAATCTGCACCTGGTTGATCCCGGACAACTGATACTCGACCGGGTCCTCCACGGTGATGATCTTCCTTTCGCTCGAGTTCAGGTTGTTCAGCGACGCGTACAGGGTCGTCGTCTTTCCCGAGCCCGTGGGGCCGGTGACAAGCACGACGCCCGTGGCGTTGTGGAGCAGCGTCTCCCACATCTGCTGGTGCTCAGAGCAGAAGCCCAGCTCACCCAGGCCGAGCAGCAGCCCGCTCTTGTCCAGGATGCGCATCACGACGCTTTCGCCGTACACCGCCGGCAGCGCGCTCACGCGGAGGTCGACCGCCTTGTTGCCCAGCGTGATCTTGATGCGCCCGTCCTGCGGCACGCGCCGCTCCGAAATGTCCATGCCGGCCATGATTTTCAGGCGCGATATGATGGCCGCCTGCGCGCGCTTGGGGGGCAGCGGCATTTCCTGCATCTCGCCGTCAATCCGGTAGCGCACCTTGACCGTCGTCTTTGCCGGCTCCACATGGATGTCGCTCGCCCGCAGGCGGAAGGCCTCCATGATGAGCTGGTGCACGTACTTGACGACGGGGTTGTTCTCGTCCGACGGGTCGCCGTCCGCACCGCTGCCGCCCGAGGCGCCGCCGTCGGGCACGCCCGACTCGGCCGCGGCGATGCTCGCCATGCTCAGGCCGTCGGCGCTCATCGAATCCAGACTGGCCAGTGACCCCTGCATGGAGCCCATGTTCGACTGCGAACTCAGCGAACTGAGACTGCTCGCGCTGCTGGCCGAGGAAAGCAGCGACTCCACCGTCTCCTCCTTGTGGCCGTAGTACTTGTTCAGCGCGTCCTGTATCTCTTCGGGCGTGGTCAGGGCCGGCTCCACCGGCCGGTCCAGCAGCCGCCCCAGATTGTCCAGCGCGTTGATGTTTGTCGGGTCCGCGGTCGCCACCACCAGCACGCCGTTGCGCTCCTCGATCGGAATCACGCGGTACAGCATGGCAATGTTGCCGTCCATCATGTCCTTGACCCGCCGCGGGATCTCCATCTCGGACAGGCGGACCACGGCGATGCCCATCTGATCGGCCAGTCCTTCGGTGATATGGCTCTTGCTGATATAGCCGAGCCGCACCAGGATTTCGCCGATCTTGCGGTTCGCCATGGTGGTCTGTTGACGGCGCAAAGCCTCATCCAGTTGGTCCTGGGTGATAATGCCCCGTTGCACCAGCCTCTGGCCAAAGTAGCTGTAGGTGGTCTGCATCCGTTTTCTACCTTTTCCTGCTCCTAATTACTTTACCAGAGACGGGCCTTCTTGTCAATGTAAATAGTGTGAATGGATACTGATATAATTGGAGTTATGTCTGTTCTTGTCAACTAATTACTCTCCGGCATGTGCAATCTGTAAAGAAAACGCCTTCTCCCAAGGCACATGCAAATTTGCCTGCGCACGTCAGGGAAGACGCCCTTTCCCAAAATGACACCCAATAGTTAATTGTCGCCCAATGGCTGGCCCAAGTCAAGCCCAATCTGACAGTTCGCCCCGACGCGGCCATGCGCCGCGAATCGGTGGGGTGGCGCATCGCGGGGAAATACCGTTCACCAGGTGCTGTGGAACTGTCCTCCGTTGCGCTCGAAACACTCCGCCGCCCCCAGGGAGGCCAGGTCCGCGGCCAGGAACTCGGCCTTGGAGGTTTCCATCGAAAGGACGCAGACAGGTGTCGCGTTGCTGGTAGGGTGCTCGTCCACGAATATGTAGCCGTGAAAGCGCACATATTCGATAGCGTTGGCCTTGTCGCCTGCAAAAATCTCGTACAGGGTGCGCACCGGCACCTCGCGCAGGAGTTCCGCGTAGAGCGCATTGCGCTGTTCGTCCGTCAGCAGAACCTCACGGAAGGAATCGATTCTTTCCACGTACTCGACCGAGTCCAGCCGGGGCAGCACACGCAGGGGCGGCAGCAGATAGTCGATCAGCAGTCCCTTCTGCCTGGAAAAGTAGTCCAGGTCGTAGGCCTGCGGGAAGAAATCGGGATAGGGCGAACGGGAGAGCAGCAGGTCGCAGTAGTCCAGCACGGCGTGGGGCTCGCCCAGCAGCCACGCCTGGCCCTTCGCGTCGATGAGCGGGCGGCACTGCTCCCGGTCCGCCAAATAGCGCTGCCGGGCCTCCTGCCATGTCTGCACCGCGCGATCATACTGGCCCTTCAGTTGCTGCAGGGTCTGGTTGTACTGCCGCAACTGCTCCTGATGCATGAAATTGATGCGGTGGCAGATTTCCTCCCATTGCCGGTGCGCCATTTGGAAGTGGTGCCGGGCAACCTCGTCCTTCTCTTCGCGGCGCCCCTTCATCACCCTGTCAATCGAGTCGAGTTGGGGCAGAAAGGCCTCATCCGTCTGACGGGGCTCGCGCGGCCGGGCTGGCTCTTCGGGCATTCCGGGCCATGGGGGCGGTTCCGGCAGCGGCTTGGGATAGTCGGGATAGGCCTTGAAATCGTCCCAGGTGGCCGGGACGGGATGGGAAAGCGCCGCCTGGAACAGGCTCCTGACCGGCGCCAGCTCCTCGCGCGCCAGGGCGGTCCGGCTTTCGGCGATCTTCCGCTTGTGAACCGGCCGCAAATCGGGCCGTTTCGCGTTCATCTCCAGCCCGAGTTTGCGCCGCTTCAATTCCGAACGACGCCCCCACTGCGCCGCCCAAAGGGCAAGCTGTCCGGCCGCCTTGTGCACGACGAACATCGGCATGTCACCGGCGACAATCCGGTGCTTGTTCAGTGCCGGGTAACGCACCGGCATACGGTACCGCTCCAACCCCGAATCACTTCGAAACAGTTCCAGTTCGTTTTCGTCGTACGGCGCTTGGCTCATGTCTCTTTGTTCACACGGTTATCCACTGCCTACAACATACCATATGTTATGCAATCGTGTTTTTCTTCATCCACCCCGGTGGGAAACGCCCCCTTCGGACGGTGGAAGACGCCATCCGTGGTGCAGCGGGCCGTGGCCCGATCCCACCTTCAGTTCATCGCTGTGCAGAATGGCGCCGGTAATGTAGTCCTTTGCCAGCCGCACCGCCTCAGGCACCGCGCAGCCAAAACCCAGCCAGGACGCGATGGCGGCCGAAAGCGTGCAGCCCGTACCGTGCGTGTTCCCCGTGGCAATGCGCCGCGTGGAATAGGCCCGCACCGACGCGCCGTCGTACAGATAGTCGGTCGATTCCCCGCCGCGCAGATGCCCCCCCTTGATGAGCGCGTATTCCGGACCCAGCGCGCGCAGCGCCTCCCCCGCCGCCCGCAAATCCGTTTCATCGTGGATCTCGATCCCCGTCAGCGCCTCGGCCTCGGGAATGTTGGGGGTAATGATCGTGGCCAGCGGCAACAGCCGCGCCTTCAGCGTTTCGCGGGCGTCCTCCCGCAGCAGGGCGTCGCCGCTCTTGGCCACCATGACCGGGTCAATCACGAGTTTCCTTACCCCGTACCGCTCCAAGGCCGCGGCCACCACTTCGATAATGGCCGCGCTGGAAAGCATCCCCGTCTTGACCGCATCGGCCCCAATGTCGGAAAGCACCGCGTCGAGCTGCCGGGCAACCACCTCCGGCGCAAGGTCATAAATGCCCGTCACGGCGACGGTGTTTTGCGCGGTAATGGAGGTGATCACCGACATTCCATAGGCGCCCAGCACGGTCATCGTCTTCAGATCCGCCTGAATGCCGGCGCCGCCGCCGCTGTCACTGCCGGCAATGGTCAATATCCGGGGTATTCGACGCGTCATGGCATCTCCTGTCCGCTGCGCCGCCACGCAGTTCACTCCCTGCACCCACCAGCAATCAAAGCCTAACCCGAAAGCCTGTCCCCTGGCAAACGCATCGCAGGGGAATGACTCTGCAAGCATGCGGAACCCGGACCGGGTTCCGCAGACCGAAGAACAGAACCACCGGCGCCCGAACAGGTTCCGTTCGTGCCATCCCCTGGTTGTTGTGTGCACAGCCTGATTCCTCATACAATCTTACTCATGAGACTATGCCACGGCATGGCGGCTTCCAATGCCGATTTTCATAGACAAATGGGGGCATGACCAACTTGACGAATGCAGAGAAAGTCAGAATAGTCCGGCGACACACGGAAGAGGACGTTCCACTGATCGACCTGAGCGATGAGTATGGCATCAGCCCGGATCAGATCTATACATGGAAACGGCAGATGGCTGAGGCTGGGTTCAGCCGGCGGCTCTTGAATGCCAAATTGGTCACGCGCGACCAGCTCCGCAGGGGCATCATGTATCAGCAGGCGCACGGGGGCAGAACGGTTGACGCCCTGATTGAATTGGGTTTTCTAAAGCCGGAAGTTCTGGTGGGTTTCATGGCGCGGCAAGAGGGGATTCCCAGCTTGAAGCTGCGCCATTACAATGTGGATGCAAACGTTGCCAAGCTTGTTTCCAGGGATTTCGCAGCAGAAAGACTGGCACTGCCCATAGACCAATTGGGGCGATTGCTGACGGTGGCCATGGCGTGTCCTTTGGACGACGACACGGTCAGTGACATTTCCAAACTGACGGGGCTGAGAGCAAAACCCGTCCTGGCCGACCGGCTCGACATCCTATGGGCCATCGAACGCTTGTTTTCCGACGGCAAGGCGGCCCAATCCTCCTCCGAAGACGCGACTCAAATCCCGGCCACGGATGCCTCCCGGAATCTGCGCCCCGTTCCAACGCCGGACATTGTGAAGATGATCAAGCGGGTTGACATGCTTCCCCTTGTTCCCGGCTCCATCGCACTGCTGCGCCAGGCGATGTCCACCCGGGGCGTTCAGGAAGAGAGCCTGCTCCGGATAATAATGGAGGATCCCCTCATGACGGCACGGCTGCTCACTTTGGCAAACGCCGAGCCGTTCGGCCTGGCGGGGCAGGTGTATTCGCTTCGAAAGGCCATCAGCATCCTGGGTTTGGAAAAGGCCTGCACACATGCATGCGCCGCCGATGCCGTGGACCTGTACAGCAATTGGGATCGTTTCAATGTCCAGGCATACTGGACTGACGCACTGTATTGCGCAAAGGCCGCGTCGCTCCTTGCCAGACACTGCCAAATGGGAAGGGAGGACGATTTTTACACGGCCGGGCTCCTGCACGACATCGGCCGCATCGCGTTGTGTGAGATTCTACCGGTGCATTATGAACAAATCGGTCTTGACGCCACCGGCTTCGAACTGCTCGTTCTCGAAAACGAGATCCTGGGCATGCCCCACACGGCCGCGGGTTATGAATTGGCAATGCACTGGCATCTGCCCGGGGAATTTGCGGAGGCGATTCGGTCCCACCATTTTCCCGAGCAAGCGCAGAATTCCTGTGAATTTGCGGCGATCGTCTGTATTGGAAACGTCATGGCGGACTGTGCCAGAAAATCGAGGGGCATGGACAATGAAATTCTGGAGAATTGCCGCACCGCGATGAGCATGGTTGGGTTGCGGGGACAAGATTTTCGCCAAGTATTTGACGATTTCATGAGGTCTCTTCCCTCTCTGGTCCCGGACGATGCCACGGCTAACGCCTTGCCTGCCGTTTTCGAGAATCCCTGATCCCGGTGATTCGACTGCCTATACCCGTGTTTCCGACCAAGAGAAGTCCCCTGTTCCCTTGTTTGGCCCGCATCCGGTCAAACCGACCGCGCCCTTTCCTCAGTCTGGCCCGTCCCTCCCCGGAAACTGCCTCTTTCCCGGCCGCAACCCGTTCGGGTATGATGAGGCATATTGTGGGTTGGCCCATGCCGACCCTGTTTCACGTGGAGTGATTGATGCAGGACCCTCTGGATAACAAGCCCTTCTCCTGGCACGAGGCGCTGTTGCTTTGCCTCGTGCTCGCGCTGGCTTTGGGCGTGCGGATGATGTGGCTGGCCGAATACAGTTCGGGACCGGAATACCGTCATCCGCTGTACGACCCGGAATACAATGCCTATTGGGCGCGGGGGCTGGCGCTGCATGAATGGACCGCGCCGGACGGGGTGAATGACCCCGAGATTCGCACCACGCCCTACGGCCGGCCGCCGGGCTATCCCTTCTTCCTTGCAGGCGTCTATGCCCTGTTCGGCGTGAATGACTGGGCGCCGCGGGCGGTGCAGACCGTGATTGGCCTGGTGAACGTGCTGTTGCTTTTTTCGCTGGCCCGGATTCTGTTCGGCCCGCTTGCCGCGCTCCTGTCGGCGCTGCTGATGGCGCTTTGCTGGGCCTTCCCCTATTATGAGGCGCAGTTGACCTATCCGTCCGTGGTGGTTTTGCTGCTGCTGCTGTCCATGCGGCTTGTGGCCGCGTGGGCGCGACGGCCCCGCGTGACGCTCGCCCTGGCGCTCGGGGTGCTGCTGGGACTTTTCGGCCTGTTCCGGCCAAACGGCCTGCTCTTTCTGCCCGTACTGGCGCTCTGGATGTTCTGGGCGGCGAAACGGCGCGGACTCTCGCGCCGGGCGCTGCCCGCGGTCATTCTGCTGCTGGTGGGCACGCTGGCCGCGCTTGCGCCCGTGTTCTTTCGGAATTACCGGGTGGCCCACGACTTCACGTTCATTTCCTCCTACGGCGGGCTAAATTTCTATGTGGGCAACCATCCCGACGCCAGCCTCGTCGAGCCGCGTCTGCCCGAATTGAAGGAACTGGCCGGCGTCGAGAACTGGTCCTGTTTTGACTATCCGGCCATTGTGCGGGGACTGGGCCGCAAGCTGGGCCGTGAACAGATTTCCTTCTCCGAGGCGAACCGCTGGTTCTACCGGAAGGGTCTCGAGTTCATCCACGATCATCCCGCGCAGTTTCTCGAAAACACGGCGAAGAAGGCCCTGCTTTTCTGGGGGCCCAGGGAGGTGACCAACGACACGGTCCCCGAACTGGACCGGGCACATTCGGCCGTGCTGTCTTTGCTGCCCGGATTCGCATTCGTCATGGCCCTGTTCCTGGCGGGCACGGCGTGCTTTGCCGCGGTGTGGCGCAGGAACAAACAAGTCAATCTCCGCCCCGGCGGCCGCGAGGCCGCCGTCGCCCTGCTGCTGTTCATCCTCGCCTATTTCCTGTCCGTGCTGCCCTATTTCATCGCCGGACGGTACCGCATGCCCATCCTGCCCTTCATGCTCCTCTTCGGCGGTTACGGGCTCGCCCGCGCATTGCGATGGGTGCGCGCGCGCCGCTGGGGATACGCCACCGTCTATGCGCTCCTGCTGGCCGCCGCGGGCGCGGCCGCCTCGTGGAACGCCGCGGGCTATGAACCGTCCACCGGCACGTGGCACCTGCGCCGCGCGCTCGCATGGAGCGCCGACGGCCATGACGAGCGTGCCATGGAAGAATACAGGCTCGCCCTGGATGACGGCGTCGACGTTTCGCTGGTCCGCATCAACATGGGCCGCATCCTCGCCCGGCAGGGCGACAGCGCCGGGGCCATGGCCCTGTATGAAAAGGCGCTGGAAACCAGCCCCGAAAACAGTGTGGCGCACAACAATCTGGGCTGGGAACTCTACCGGATCCGCAAGACCGAGGACGCGCTGAAGCACTACCGCGCGGCCATCGAGGCCAATCCGGTCTTCGCACTGCCGCACCTCAATCTGGGCATTGCCCTGCACGACGCGGGCGACGCCTTTGGCGCCGTGGCACAGTTCCGCACGGCCCTGCGGCTGGATCCGGGCAATGCCAGCGCCGCCTACAATCTCGGACGGACACTTGCCGCGCTGGATGATGTCCGGGGCGCGTTTGACGCCTATTCGAAGGCCATCGCGCTGAAACCCGACTTCGTCGAGGCCCACAACAACCTCGGACTGCTGCTCAAGGGGGACGCCGCCATCACATGCTTCCGCCGGGCCGTGGAGATCAACCCCGCCTTTACGCTCGCCTGGAACAACCTGGGCAACGCGCTGCTGGAAATGGGCGACACCGACGGCGCCGTTGGGGCCTACAACAGCGCCATCGCGCATGATCCGAAGGACCCCTTCGGCTATTACAACCTGGGCCGTGTCGCCGACGCGCAGGGAAAGCTGGACGAAGCCGCCACCGAATACCTCAAGGCGGCAGAGGCGGCCCCCCAGTTCGCCCCGGCATGGAACAATATCGGCTATGTGCGGGAGCGCCAGGGCAAGGCGGCAGAGGCGGAGCAACAGTACCGAAAAGCCATCGAGGCCAACGCCAGGTTCGTCCCCTCCCGCACGAATCTCGGCCGCATATTGTGCGCCCAAGGCCGCAACGCCGAGGCGATGGTCCAGTTTGAGGCGGCGCTCAACCTCCTGCCGGCACAAGACCCAGGCCGCGCCGAGATCGAAGGGCTGCGTGACAACTGTCCTCCGGCCCCGACACCCGCGTCCTGATTGACAACGGCAGCCGCCATCGTGTTCCATGGAGCGGTGGATGATCCCCAACAACCTTCCACGGGAGCCTGCCATGAATGCACTGCTTGTCCTGGCGATGGCGTTTCTTGCCGCCGCACCCTCACCCCAGCCGGAGTATGCCTTCTTCACACAGGCCACGATCGCGTCGCACGCGGACGGCTGGAACCACGGTCTGCCCTGCATGGCGCGGTTGACGGATGACAGCATCCTCGTGGTCTGGTCGCGCTACAAGCCAGACTCAAGCGACTTCGGCGTGGTGGGCGTGCGATCCCGCGACGGGCTGTGTACGTGGACCGAAGCGAAGACGCTGATTGATCATCCCGGCCTGCTCGATGCCGATCCGAGCATCGTGGTGGCGGACAAGGTGGTGCTGGTCACCTGCACGACCGTGGATTTCTCCGAGGGCATCCGCACGTCCAAGACATGGTGCGTGCGCAGCGAGGACAACGGCAAGAACTGGGACGAGCCCCATGAGATCCCCATGAACCACCGCTACACCTGCGGCAAATGCCACCGGGCCGTGCGTCTGCCCTCGGGCACGCTGCTCATGGGCTACTCGTGGGACGTGCCCTGCGAACAGGGCAAGACACTCCAGGAGGAGGGCCAGATGGACCTGCGCGCCGGGGTCATGCGCTCCACCGACAACGGCCTCACCTGGACCAACGGCGGCGACACCACTGCCACCTATGAGCGGCTGAACGGCGGGGCCGTTTCGGGCACCGACGAGCCCGCCCTCGTCGTGCTCGACGACGGCTCGGTGTACATGCTCATGCGCACCGGCGCGAGAACGCTCTACGAAGCGCGCAGCACCGACGAGGGCCTGACCTGGCACGGCATCCAGCCCAGCCCCCTGCGCGGCACGAACGCCCCGGCCGCGCTCAGCCGTTTTGAGGCCGCCGGACGCAAGGGCATCTGGTGCGTGTGGGACAATGCCGCAGACCGTTTCCCGCTCTGCGCGGCGGCGTCCTTTGACGGCGGCATAAGTTGGACCGTGCCCCGCGACATCGGTTTCCCCTACACCGGCCAGGCGTCCTATCCCTCCTGCGAACAGGCCGCAGACGGCACCCTGCTCGCCGTGTGGCAGCAGGACGTGCCCGGCGGGCGCGATGTGCGCTGTGCGCGGTTCAATGTGGCATGGATGCGCGGCGGAACCGCGGCGGCGGCCACTGCGTTGAAGCCGGCGACCATCGTGCTCTTCGGCGAATCCACCACGGCCCCGCGCGGCGCGCTGATCACTTTTGCCAAGCTGCTGGAGCAGGACCTGCCCGCGCTCGGGGTCGCGCCCACCATCATCAATGCCGCCAAAGGCGGCGAGAACACCGACCAGGCGCGGGAACGCTTTGAGCAGGACGTGCTCGCGAGAAAGCCCGGCATCGTCACCATCTACTACGGGCTCAACGACGCCGCCATCGACGTGTGGAAGGACGCGACCGCGCCGCGCGTGACGGCGGCGAAGTGTGAAGAAAACCTGCGTTACTTCACGAAGAAATTGAAAGAGGCGGGAGCGAAGGTCATCCTCATGACCCCGAACCCCTGCTGCTGGTCACCGCAGGAAAGGGAGCTCTACGGGAAGCCGCCCTACGACGTGAACGATGTCGAGGGCATAAACAAGCTCTTGCAGGATCACGTGGCGGCAGTGCGGAAAGTGGCCACGGATGAGAACGTGACGCTTGTGGACGTGTACCAAATCCTCAGCAACTACGCGCACGCCCATTCCTACAGCGAACTCCTGCTCGACGGCGTCCATCCCAACGACCTCGCCCACCGCCTCATCGCCAACGCGTTACTGGAACAGATTCCGATCCTAGCCCGATGAGTCAACAACCCTGTTCCTGGAGAATTGAACATGGATGGACACGATATACAGGATGAAACCAAAAGACATCCGACGTCTTAGTCCTGTCCATCCTGTTTATCCATGTGAATACCCTCTTGAATCTGAGATCTCAAACCTCTCCACCCTCTTCACCTCCTCTGTGCACCTCTGTGTCCTCTGTGGTTCAAGGCTTCTTCTCTCGCCCAATCTCCACCTGTTTTTGCAGCACCTCCGCCACGAATCGCATCACTCGTTCTTTGCCCTCCGCCGCCGATACCCCTGCCGCCAAGGTAAGCCCGTCCCGCTGCGGGTAGAGTTTCGCGGCGGCCTCTGTATCAAGCGCGTTCTTGGCCGCGTCGAGCGGGTTGGCCAGCAGCACCGGCATGGCCAGCGCGTCCACCAGCTCGGGCAGGTCGTAGTGGAGCAGCACGCCGGGCAGAAAATCCTCGTGCGACCAGGCATAGTTCTCGGCGGAGGCCAGACTTTCAAAGGAACCGAGCCCGGCGGCGCTGAACACGCCGGCGAGCTGTCCGTCGATCGCCGCGACATGCAGCGCGACAACGCCGCCCATGCCGCGCCCGCCCACCACAATCTTCGCCGGGTCAATCTCGCCACGACCGCGCAGCCAGGCCAGCGCGGCAAGCCCGTCACGGATGCGCATGGCCAGAATCGGATCGCCCGCCGCGGCCGAAACATAGGCGGTCCAACGGGACCGGTCCCCCCATCCGGCAAGGTCATAGGGCATGTCAGCCGAGGCCGTGTCGCCCCAGCCGCGCAGGTCAACGGTCAAAATGGCCGGGCCCTCGGTGTCCTTTTCGGTAAAGTGCGTCACCGCGGTGAGCAGGCCCTGCCCGCGCAGGTCGGTCCAGCGGCCGCGGTCGTCGAAGTACAGCACCGCGCCGCCCCTCCATCCGTCGCGTGACGGGTAGAGGAAGGTCGCCGGCAGCTCAATGTCCGGCTCGCTCTGGATCATGAGTTCCTCAAGCCAGTGGAACCACACGAGGGTCTTCGCGCCTTGCCGGACCGTCGGTACCGGGGGCGTGTCCGTCGCGCCGCTGAGCAGTTTGGCCGCGTCGCGCACGGCAAGTCCGGAGCGCCTCCCGCGCAACGCGGCGGCAAGGTCGCGGTTGACGGTGAATATATTGGTGTCGAGGCGCGGTTTGCACTGGAGCAATTTCGGGTCGGCCAGCTCAAAGTCGTCCTTGCCAAACTCCGGAACCTCCCGGTCGGAGGCGTTGCGAATCCAGCGGTCCATCCACTGGACAAACTGACGCGCCATGGCCACCGAGTATCCATGCCCGCCGGCATCGGCGAAGTAGTGAAAGCGGCCGGACAGCTTTGTCTTCTGGAAACAGTCGGCGACGCTGGCCGCGATCTGGTTGCTCCAGTCCACCTTGAACACCTCGTCGCGCGCGCCCGCCATGAGCAGCACCGGCGTGGGCAGCGCGGCGGCGAGCAGGTCCACATCGTCGTAGCCGTCGGCAAAGCGCCTCCACGCCAGCGTCTCGGCGCAGGGCGCATAGACGTCGAGGATGGGATGGCAGGCGGTGGGCACGGCGCAACAGGCCGGACCCGACACCGTGATGCGGTCATCAAGCAGCGCGGCAAACATCGTGGTTGTGCCGCCGCCGCTAACGCCCGTCATGCCCACACCCCGCCGCATGTCCACCTCGGCCCGTGTCGCGAGATAGTCCACGCAGCGCAGCGCGTCGATGACGAAGTAGCGGTTGGAGGAGTGGCCGGTCAAATAGCAGCGCACCCCGTCGCCAAAATGGTCGTTGCCGCCCTGCTTCTCACCCGCCATGCCCGGCGGGTCGAAGGTAACCGCAACGTAGCCGCACCGGGCGAAAAGCTGTGCCGGGATCTGGTAGTCGGGCATCTGCTTGCCACTGTGCCCCACGGGCACCACAATGGCCGGCCACGGCGGTGGAAAGGCGGCGGAGTCGGGCAGCCAGACCGAGGCATTCACCTCCCAGCCGGGCAGCGACTCGAACAGCACGTTCTCAACGACACAGCCTTTCAACTCATGCCGGGATACCGGACGCGCATGGAGCGGCGGCGCGTCGGCGCCAAAACGCATCTCGCCCAGCGCCGCGCGCACGCGCTGACGGACCCCGTCGCGCCAGGCCTGCCATGCGCCCGAGTCAAAGGCCGCCTGCCGCCTCGCGGCCGCCTGATCCAGCAGCGCACAGCTTTCCCGGACCAGATGACGGCGCAGCATCGTGCGCAGATCCTGCGCGGGCGGCACGGGTCCAAGCGCGAACTGGTCCGCCGTGCACGACGGTTCCTGGGCGCCCGCG
>CAIXUF010000616.1 GCA_903922535.1 Candidatus Hydrogenedentota bacterium | reverse complement strand
GGCTGAAGCGCGCCGCCGCCGGCACCCTGCAGCACGCGCGCCGCGATAAGCATGGTCAGTGATGTTGAGCAGCCGCACAGGAACGATGACACGGTGAATATGCCCACGCAGGTCATCAAGAACCGCTTCCGTCCGAAAAAGCTGGACAGCCAGCCGCTTGCAGGAAGGATGATTGCATTCGAGATGAGATAGCTCGTCACCACCCACGTGGCTTCCTCACTGGTGGAGGAAAGGCTTCCGGCCATGTGGTTCAAGGAGACGGTAACGATGGTCGTGTCGAGCACTTCCATGAAGGTCGGCAGGATAACCGCCAGCGCCACAAGCCACGGATTGTGACTGGGCCGCCACTGGGCAGGTGCGACATTTGAAGATGTCGCGGGAACCGCTGCCTGGTCGTTGTCTGTGCCGTTGCTCATGTTGCTGAACGCTTCCGTTACCGGACCCGCACCTTGGGAACCACCGACATCCCCGGTGCAAGAAGCAGCCACTCCGGGATGGGGCCGTCAAACACAATCTTGACCGGAATACGCTGGACCACCTTGACGTAGTTGCCCGTGGCGTTTTCCGGCGGCAGCAGGCTGAACCGTGCCCCCGAACCCTTTTGAAAGCTGTCCACTTTGCCGCGCAGTACGGTTCCAGGATAGGCGTCGACGCGAAGGGATACGGGCTGGCCCGGTTTCATGTCCTCGATCTGGCTTTCCTTGTAGTTCGCCACCACCCACATGTCCTCCTCCACCAGGGCCATAAGCGCCTGTCCGGGCTGGACGTAATTGCCCTGTTCAACGCTCCTGCGCGTAATGCGGCCGTCGGCGGGGGCACAAATGCGCGTGTAGGAAAGGTTCAGTTCTGCCTGTTTCACCTCCGCCTCTCGCTGGGCGAGTTGCGCGCGGAATGATTCCAATTGTGTTTCGCTTACCTGCACCTTCTTCGGAGCCGATTGGGCCTCTTCCAGGGCAGCCTGCGCACCGACTGATTGGGATTGGGCCTGCTTGAGCATGTCCATGCTGGCATCACGGGCGGCTGCGGCCTCCTTCACCGCCGATTCCCCGCCTTGAATGGCGTTTTTGGCCGCGTCAAACTTGGCCATGGCGCTTGTGGCCGCGGCCTCTGCCAGGTCCAGTTGCTGCGGCGAGACGGTCTTCTCATCAAGCGTGCGCAAGCGCTCCAAATCGGCATGGGTGCGCTTGGCGTCCGCTTCCGCGCTCTTGGCCATTTGCCGTTGCTGTTCCAGGCCTGCCTTGGCCGTCGTTAGTTGCGCTTCGAACTGGGCAATCTTGTTCTTTGTGACGGCGACCTGCGCCTTCTGTCCGTCCAAGGCTGCTGTCATCGCGTCGAGGGTTGTGGAGGTGGAAATCCTGGTGAGGTCCAGACCCACAAGCGCGCCGTCGAAGAGGGCCTTGGCATAGTCGCGCGCCGCCTGCGCACGGGAGAGTTGCGCCTCGTAATCGGCCGGATCTATGGCGCATATGGGATCGCCTTTGCGCACAGCCTGGTTGTCTGCGACCAAGAGTTCCGAGACCGGGCCGGAAATGCGCGGGGCAATCTGCACGATTCGGCCATCGATAAAGGCATTGTCGGTCTTCTCATAAGGAAGGGCTTGTCGGTAATACCAAACCCCGGCTCCGACCGCGGCGATCAGCACAACAAGGGCCAGAATCTTTCGCTTGGTCTTCTTGCCGACCTGCGGGGGCGTTTCAGTGGGCTGGGCGACGGCATTATTTTCGTCCATGACGTCAACATCTCCTGCACGGAAGTTCCGCATAGTTGTTTCTGCAACCATTATGACAGAAAACACTTGCGTGCACAACCATATTCCGGCGTGTTCTACCGCAAGCCTTGGAGTGAATGCGGCGTGGGGGAGATCCTCACACTCTCAAACTGACCTTTCCTGGTGGAAGGGGAACGCCGCCAAGGGATGTTCATAGTGACACCTTGCCGCCAGCAAGAAATTCAAGTTGCCGAAAGGGGAGAAACAGTGGGACTCGTAGGAAACGTCGAAAGAAAGGGCTGCGGAGTACGGGCGAAGTCCGTGCTGAACGACAACCTGTTGCATCCGGACCGGGAGAAGATGGCGGTGCCGATGGAGCAGTTGGGGCGCTCACTGGCGGCGACTCGGGCGCACAAGATTCACTTCCCGTGGCGCGCGCGGCAAACGTGAGACGCTTTCGGACGGCAGAACATGGACTTTGGTGGGCAAGGATGAGGCTACAAACACGGCTGCGGTGCGCGGGGATGACGGGAAGGGCGCGCGCGTGCCGGAACGGGAATCGACGCCGGACCAGCGGCTTATCATGAACGGGGCGGTGGAGAGCACGGCGGCCGCGCTGGCGCGGGAACACGGGAACGCGAACCCGCACCGCGTTTTCGATGATGTGAGCGAACTACCGACGCAGAAGATGCGGGATGACTTCAACGCGGAGCGGGAAAAGG
>CAIXUF010000615.1 GCA_903922535.1 Candidatus Hydrogenedentota bacterium | reverse complement strand
GGACATATCAGCGCGACGCCGTTGTGGGATATCCTGCAGCGGCCGCTCAAGAATGCGGAAGCTGCCGGCTCTGTTTGGCGCCATTGGCGCCAGCGCATCGCCGACATCGGCGCGCCACAGGTCACCCGCGAGTGGTGTGTCGCGCTGGCCTCCCTTCAAGCAGAGCCCTACACACAATACTGCCTGCGCCACATTAGCCAGTCCGCCCAACAAGCCAGCACCGCAGTGGCCTTGCTCGATTGGCTCGCCATGCTGGAACAGTTGGCTGTGCGGGAAACGGCCGCCGCCGGCTCCATTCACGTCATGACCATTCACAAGGCCAAGGGGCTCGGCTTCGACGTCGTGTTCCTGCCGGACCTGGATTCCGGCGGCGGTGGCCGGGACAACATTCTCATCCGCCGCGATGAGGAGGGTGGCGCCACCGGTTGCCTGTCTTATCCGCCGAAATGGTTGCAGGCCTGGCAGCCCATCCTGAAAGGTTTTTGCGCCGCCCAGAAAGCCGGGCAGGATCTGGAAGCCTTGTGCGTGCTGTATGTGGCGCTGACGCGCGCCAAGGAGGCGACGTTCGTGATCCTTAACAAGGAAAAGCTCAGGAGAGCATCATCCGCACGGGAGTGGATTCTCTCCGCAGTCGCGCCGCCTGACGAAGCTGTGGGGGGTGAACCGGCTGAAACTCCCTGGGGCGAGGGCGAATTACAATGGGAGCACGGCTCGCGGGATTTTGGCGCCGCCAGGAAAGACGCCTCGAAAGAGACCGCCGCCAGCCCATCTGCGTCTCAACTGCCAGCGCCCGTTCCACGCCGAAAGCGGCGCAAGCCGTCTGACGCCGGGCATGATGTGTTTGCCCTGCAAACCACGGAGGCAAGCTCGGGTGGCGGTCAGGAATTCGGCACTGCCGTCCACGAAGTCTTCGAGCAAATTGAATGGTGGACGCCCGGCCAACCGCTCGAAGGGGACAAGGATGCCGTTGCCCTCGTCCGGAAATGCCTAGAGGTGCCGGAAATTCGATCCCTTTTCACCCCGGATACCGGGCGGGACGAAGTCCTGCGCGAAGTGCCGGTGGAATTCATGGAGAGCGACGCCTGGTGGAGCGGGATCATTGATCGGCTCATCCTGCGCCGTGACAAGAATGGATGTCTCCAGAAAGCGATATTGATTGATTTCAAAACCGACTCAGTCGAAAGTGCCACGACGCTGCACAAGCGTTACTCGGAGCAGTTGGCCATCTATCGCCGGGCCATTTCAACCGCTCTCAAGCTCGGGGGCGATCAGATTGAGGTTGGCCTGCTGAGCACGCACATGAAAACGCTTGCGGCATTGTGACTTGACCGTTCGTTGTATGTGAATCTGTTTTGTGGCGCTTACTAACCCTTGCGCCACGTTGTGCCCGAGTTAGAATGATATCGTGTTCTTCCGGTTGCGAACCTTATTGATCGCCCTGCTGCTCGTGGCAGGGCCTCTGAGGTTGGCGGTGCCATCCGTGGCCCAAACTGCCGAAGGGGGATGGCTGGTGCGGACGTGGCAGACGGACGAGGGCCTGCCGGACAACAACGTGACGGGGGTGGC
>CAIXUF010000614.1 GCA_903922535.1 Candidatus Hydrogenedentota bacterium | reverse complement strand
TCCCGTGCGCCGCGCGATTACAGCGGCATGAAGTCGAAGCCCTTCCGGTATTCCTTCGTCAGGTACTGGTTGGCCTTCTTGTCGTTCGTGATCTTCATCGAGGCCACGTCGAACTCAATCTTCTTGCCCGCGAGCAGGGCCACATTGCCCATGTTGGCCACTTCGGTCAGCGGGCCCGCGTAGGAGAAGTCGGACATCGCGACGGTGTTGTTGATGCACGCCTTGATCCAGTAGAGGTACGGGTTCTCGCCCGGAACGCGCGGGATCGTCGGGTCGGGGCGCTTGTAGTCCTGCATCTTGGCCGCGGGCAGCAGCCGCGACTTGGCGCCGTAGGTGCCGGACGTGGCAACGCCCTTGGTGCCGATGAACAGCGAGCCGTTCCCGTCGTCGCCGAGCACCTCGTCCGCAGGAATGCCCTCGGGCCGGGGCGGCTTGAGCTTGCCGTCGTACCAGTACACCGTCACCGGCGCCATGACGCCGTTCGCCGTGTTGCGCTCGGGGAACTCGAACTTGATGATTGACCGCTTCGGCGGGGTCTGCTTGGTCATGCCCTCCTGCTTGACCACCTCAACCGAGTACTTCGTGGCGTCGCCCAGGTGCAGCGACCAGAAGGCAGGGTCCATGATGTGGCAGGCCATGTCGCCGATGGCGCCGCAGCCAAAATCCCACCAGCCGCGCCACTTGAAGGGCGCGTAGCCGTCGTTGTAGGGGCGCACCGGCGCGGCGCCGAGCCACAGGTCCCAGTCCATCGTGGCGGGCACGGGCTTCTCGGCCAGCGGCTTTTCGATGCCCTGCGGCCAGATCGGCCGGTCGGTCCAGATGTGGGCCTCTTTCACGTCGCCGATGACGCCGGACCACAGGAACTCGCACAGTTCGCGCACGCCGTCGCCCGAGTGACCCTGGTTGCCCATCGCCGTGACCAGGCCGGTCTGCTTGGCCACCGTGGCCAGCAGGCGCGCCTCGGCGATTGTGTGCGTCAGCGGCTTCTGCACGCGCACGTGCTTGCCCTTCATCATCGCGGTATAGGCGGCCGGCGCATGCGTGTGGTCGGGCGTGCTCACCGTGCAGGCGTCAATTTCCTTGTCCATCTCGTCCAGCATCTTGCGGTAGTCCTTGTACCGCTTCGCGTTCGGCAGCTTGTAGAAGGACTCCTCGGCGCTCTTGTCATCCACGTCGCACAGCGCGACGATGTTGACCAGATCCTTTTCCCCCGCGCAGCTCATCGTGTCGCCCTTGCCCATGCCCCCGCAGCCGATGCAGGCCAGGTTCAGCTTGGCGTTCGGCGATATCTTGCGCGGAACGACCCTGGCCGTGTTCAGCACCGGCTTGGACGTGGCGCAGCCGGCAAGCACCGCCGTCGTGGTGGCCGACGCGAGAAACGCGCGGCGTGTCATCTGCCATTTTTCCATGATTGTTCTCCTCGTGCATGGATGAGTAAACGGTGGCCCAACGAAACCCATAATAGACCGTCGTTAAGAATAGTCGGCGGGCGCCGGGCAAGTCAACCGGTTTCTTCAGCCCGAAATCTTCCTGGAAAAGTGGAAAACCGCCGCGTTTCCGCCGCCAGTGTGGCAGCGGCATCCCGTCACTCCTCCTCCAGTTGCGCAGTTTGGCCCACATTTGCGAACTGGTTGGATTACTCTTTCGAAGTAATCAACACGACCCGGAAATCCAACGCATTGAGGTCAAACGAAATGCCTCCGTCCCCTGAAATAGGAACCGCGCACTCGTTGACAACATCCTTGCCCTCAAGCGTGCCGGACAACCCCAACGCATCCAGTTGTAGTGTCGCATGGACGGTTCTGCGTTCCTGGCCCAGATTGGAAACCACGGCCACCACGCCCTGTTTGCCGCGGGTATACAGACTGACCTTCGTGTCGTTGCCGTCGGTCTGCACGAACTTCTGGTCGTCCCAGTAGGGATGCCATTGCGCTTCATGCCGGCCAAACGTTTCCATGGCCTTCCAGAGTTTCGATTCCATCTCCAACGCTCCGCCCAGTCCCCCGCGGACCAGCACGTCATGGAGCAGGGCAAACGAGGTGGCCTCGGAATAGGTGTACGGCTGGTTGTAGCACAGCATTTCGGACGGCACGCCCCACTGGCGGCCCATGAACTCGCAGCGGAACGCGTCGAGCGGCAGCACGTCGAGCGCCCGCGACCCCCGCGGGATGCCGCCGAACTGCTCGCCGTCCCAGTAACTCGTGGCAAAGGCCAACGTCGGAATCGTCATGCAGGTGGACTGGTGTACGTTCACGAGCCCCTCCGGCTTGCGCGTTTTCACCAACGTCCAGATCCGTTTCATCATCTCGCGCGTGGAAAAGATGGGATACACGGGCGCGATGGAGCCGTCCTCCTTCACATAGCCGCAGCCGTGTTTCGTGTTTGCGCAGGGCCAGGGGTTTGCCGTGCCGTCGAGATAGACGCCGTCAATGCCGTAGTCATCCATCATCTTCGCGATACCATACGCCATGAAGTCCTGCCACATACTCCGGTAGCACACGATGTAGGCGTGCTGTTCCGGAAGACGGTGATACCCGCCCGCCCGTGGCGCGGTAAGACAGGCATCGCTGTATTCCGCCCATTCGGGCGCGATGTCGGAGATCTCGTAGCCGAAGTAAAGCAGCAGCCGGATCCCGCGCTCGTGGCAGGCCGTGACCAGTTTCTTCAGTTCCTCGCCGTGCGTGGTGCTGGTGTAGTTCTGGATGTCGGTCCAGTGTTCGTGGAAACAGACGGTGCGCACGCCAAGTTCGGCGAGACGGTCCAGCGTGGTGGTTTTGGCGGCCGCCTCCGCGGGAATCAGGCACTGGCCCCACTTTCCCGACGCGGTGGCAACGTTGACAAGGGTTCCGGCGCTTCCCTTAGCCGGCTGCGTCTGGGCCGCGCCGGACAGCAGCTTGTCAAAGCCGTCCAGCAGGCGCGTGTGTTCATCGTCGGCTGGGGGCGCGTCGGTGGCAAAGGCATCGCGGGCAATGTCCGAAACGCGCACTCCGCCCAAATCGAAGGTGCCCGGCATGATGTAGAACACAATCGCGGCGCCCTTTTCGAAAGCCTTCAACCCGCCCGAATAGGCGTTTTCCGCCGTCTTCTTTCCATCCACCCACACCCGCACGGCATCCCCCCACGTGACGGCCACATGGTGCCATTCGCCCTGTTTCCAGTCGCACTTGGCACCGGCAATGAAGGGAAAATCGGCGCCCTGCCGGAAATAGGTCCGCATGCCGCGGTCATCAATGTTCCAATAGAAGCCCATTTTCGCCGAAGCGTCCGGGAGTGTTATGTCCAGCAGATCGACGTTCATCTCTCCGCGCTTTTGCGGGTCCGCAATTTCCTTGGTCGGATCGAAATTGACCCGCACCCACGCCTCGATGGTGCCCGCATCGGGATTCAGGTTGCCGTCGGTGGGATAGCGGAGCTGCATCGGCATGAAATAGGGCTTGTCTTCAATCCCATAATCGCCGTGATGGCAGATGCGGTAGTCCCAGACGTCCTTGGGATTGTCCCGCACGGGGGTGGCCTGAAAACCGAAGGTGTATTCCAACGGGCTGTCCGCGCCGAGGGTCTTCGGTTTCGTGACGAGGTTCACCCGCAGTATCGTTTCCGTCTCGCCGGGAACGATCTGAATGACCTTCTCAGGGTCGTCATTGGAGAAGTTCTTGTCCGATTCGGAGAACCAGCACAGCCCGCGCTGCTCGTCGCCCATCCAAAGATAGGGCATGAACTTCAGGTTGAGCGGTTCTTTGGGCGCGCTTCCCGCGTTGCGCGCCGAACCCCAGCTTCCGGGATAGGTGTACAGGTACTTCACCAGGGAAGCCTTGTACGGCATCTCGAAACACAGCGTATCCAGCGTGGTTTCCACGGCGGAAACAATCTGCCAGTCCGCCCGTATCATGCCGTCAAATTCAACGCGAATCTCTCCCTTCAATTGCAGCCCGTCTGCGGTGGCCAGGGTTGTCACCTCCGCCGCACCGTCATGGAGTTTTACCGTCTGGGTCGATTCGCTGCGCCACGCCACCTCACGCCCCCGCACCCTGGCCACAAATCGCATCGGCCGCGCGAGGATCGATTCTCCCAACGCCGCCACAGCCGTGGGTCCCGGCAGGCCGTCAAACAGGTACTGCCGCCCCCACGGTTGAACCGTGTTGCCATGGACATCCAGCGCCTCCCACTGCGGCGGCAACCCGTCGCACACCCCCTCCCTGGACCCAATCCAGGCGGGCTTGGTCTCCTGCGCCGCAACAATCGGCGCGAAAATCATCCCCTGAACCGTGGAAGCAAGCAAAACAAGAACAGCAATTGGACGCATGATCACGATCTCCCTGAACTTCACCCAAACACACCAGGACGACCCGAGCGAAGCGGCACGCAGACTGCCATTCCAAACGGGACGGCAGGGATGTCGGCGCTTCCAGTAACAGCGTTATTCCTCTTCACCCATAGTGACCGGGATCCCATTCAATCCTCATGTCGCCTATGCCCCCGCCCTGAACTTCGCCGCCTCGAAGAGCACGTCCTGGATTTCCTTCACGGCTCTGTCCAGCCCGATAAACACGGCGCGGGCGATGATGTCGTGCCCGATGTTGACCTCGTTGAGCCCCGGCAGCAGCGCGACGGGCCAGAGATTGCGCACGGTGAGGCCGTGCCCGGCGTTGCAGCGCATGGGCGTCTGGCCCACAAGCAGGGAGCACTGGTGCAGGCGCTCCAGCTCGTGGGCGAGAACGGCCTGGCCTTTGGCGTTGGCGTAGGCGCCCGTGTGGAACTCCACATAGTCCGCGCCGACAGCCGCGCTGGCCTCGACCTGGTGCGGGTCGGGATCAATGAACATGCTGACGTGGATGCCGTGGGCGTGCATGCCTGCGGTCACCTCGTGCAGCGCGGCGCGCTGTCCGGCCACGTCAAGCCCGCCCTCGGTGGTCACCTCCTGCCGGTTCTCGGGCACGAGGCAGACGGTGTGCGGCTTGAGCCGGTGGGCGATGGCGATAATCTCGGGCGTGGCGCCCAATTCCAAATTGAGCCGGACTTGGAGCACCTGCATAAGCGCCTCCACGTCGCGATCCTGGATATGCCGCCGGTCGGCGCGCAGATGCACGGTGATCTGGTGGGCGCCGGCCGCCTCGCACACCTTGGCCGCGGCGACAACATCGGGATTGACGCCCTTGCGCGCCTCGCGCAGCGTGGCGACATGGTCAATGTTGACGCCCAGTTCTATCATCTTGAGGCTGAGTGGTGACGGGTGGCTCATGGATTGACCTCTCCTGTGAAGTTACGCGCCGGTGCTTTCGGCAATGCGCGCGGCAAGCGCGGCCGCCAACTGCTCGGCCTTGCGCAGTTCCTCGTGTTGAACCATGATCCGGATGACGGGCTCGGTGCCCGAGCGGCGGATGACGACCCGGCCCCGGCCCGCTATCTGCGCCTGGGCCTCGGCGGCAATCGCCTGCACCGCGGCGTCATCGGGGCGTTTCCCGCCGGCCAGGGGCACCTTGCGGTGGCATTCGGGCATTTCGTGGTAGACGTGCGCCAGCGCCGCGAGCGGCTGATCCTTGCGGATCATCGTGGCAAGCGCCTGCAGCGCGGCGATCATGGCGTCGCCGGTCGTGTTGTAATCCAGCAGGACAATGTGGCCCGAGGGCTCGCCGCCCAGGTTGAGCCCGTCCCTGAGCATGGCCTCCACCACATAGCGGTCCCCCACATTGGCGCGGACGACGCTGCCGCCCACTTCGGCCAGCGCGCGCTCCAGGCCGCCGTTGGCCATCACCGTCGTGGCAAGGGTGTTGTTGGGCAGCGCGCCGCGCTCAATCATGTCCATGCCCAGCACGCACAGAATCGCGTTTCCGTCCAGCAGCCGCCCGTGCCCGTCCGCCATGGCGATGCGGTCACCGTCGCCGTCGAAGGCGATGCCCACGTCGGCCTTTTCCCGGATGACCGTGGCGCGCATTTCCTCGGGATGGACCGATCCGTAACCGCTGTTGATGTTGAGCCCGTCGGGGCGGTCGCCAATGGCAATCACCTCCGCGCCCAGTTCGGAAAGCGTGTTGGGGCCCGTCTTGTAGGAGGCGCCGTTGGCGCAGTCCATCACAATGCGCAGCCCGTCCAGGCGCATCCCCTTGGGAAAGGACGCCTTGGTAAACTCGATATAGCGCCCCGCCGCGTCGTCGATGCGGCGCGCCGTGCCAATCTTTTCGCCCGTGGGGCGCAGCGCGTCGATCTCGCCGGTGCTGATGACCCGCGCGATCTCGTCCTCCACCGCGTCGGGAATCTTGTAGCCGTCGGCGCCGAAGACCTTGATGCCGTTGTCGGCGTAACCGTTGTGCGACGCGGAAATCATGATGGCGCCGTCGCAGCGCAGACTGCGCATGATATAGGAGACCCCCGGCGTGGGCAGCGGGCCCGTGAGCAGCACGCGCACGCCCACGGAGCACAACCCCGCGGTCAGCGCGTTCTCCAGCATGTAGCACGAGCGCCGCGTGTCCTTGCCGATCAGTATGGTGTGCTGCCGGTCCTCTTTCTGAAAGAAATGGCCCGCCGCACGGCCCACCTGAAGCGCCATTTCGGCGGTCATGGGGTGGACATTGGCCAGTCCCCGGATGCCGTCCGTTCCAAACAGTCGTTCAGCCATCGTTGCGCGCCCTTCCGCGCGTGATGGCGTCGCACACGCGCACCACCCGCGCCATGGTTTTCACGTCATGCACACGCACACAGTGTACGCCCCGGGCCGCGGAAAACGCCACCGCCGCCGCCGTGCCGTCCGTGCGATCATTCACGTCCGCGCCCAGCACCGCGCCCAAGGTGGACTTGTTGGAAACCCCCAGCAGCAGGGGCCGACCGAAGCAGTTGAACTCGTTCAACCGGCGCAGCAGCAGCAGGTTCTGATCCACCGTCTTGCCAAATCCGAATCCGGGGTCCAGCCAGATTTGCTCCTCCCGGATGCCCGCCGCGGCGGCGAAATGGAGCCGTTCCTCAAAGAAGGCGCGGATGTCGTCCACCACGTCGTCATAGCGCGGGGCCTGCTGCATCGTCCGGGGTTCGCCCTGCATGTGCATGAGCACACACGGACAGCCCAACGCGCCGATTAACTCAGCCATCCCGGGGTCACCCCGGAGCGCCGTGATGTCGTTCACCATCACCGCGCCGAGCGCCAGGGCGCGGCGGGCGGTTTCGGCATGGTAGGTGTCGACAGAAACGGGGATATTGAGCGGGGTGAGCGCCTCCACTGCGGGCAGCACCCGGCGCAGTTCCTCCTCCGGGGACACAGGGTCGGCGCCGGGCCGTGTGGATTCGCCGCCCACGTCGAGAATGTCCGCGCCGTCACGCGCCATCGCGGCCGCGTGGTCCCGCAGCTTGTCCATGTCGGACAGAAACCCGCCGTCAAAAAAGGAATCGGGCGTGACGTTCACGATTCCCATGACGAGTGTCTTCCGGGGGAAAGGCGGCACGCACAGGGACATCATGGATGGGCTCCTTCGGAAGCCGGCAGGCCGGGTCAGGCGGTTTCCGGCACCGCATCGCCCGGCACGGCCCCGTCGGCCTCGTCCGCCGGGATTTCCGCGGGAATGGGCGGGGGCATTTCCTCCACCACCGGCTCCCCGTTTTTGGGTGCGTCGTCGTGGTTGCGGTCGGGAAGGAGGTCCGGGCCGCCCACCTCGTTGATAATCGCGTCAATCTCGGTGGCGTCCAGCGTTTCCCGCTCAACCAGCGCGTCGGCCAGCGCCTTGAGCACGGGCATGTGCGTCTGAAGCAGGTCGCGTGCGTCCCGGTAGGCCGTCTCGCAAATGCTGTGGATTTCCCGGTCCACCGCGGACGAGGTCTCCTCGCTGAAATCGCGCATCCGCGCGAAATCGCGCCCCAGGAACACCTCGTCGTCGCCGCCGAAAGTGATGGGGCCGAGACTGCTCATGCCCCACTCGCAGACCATCTTGTGCGCCAGCCGCGTCGCGTGCTTGAGATCGCTCATGGCGCCGCTGTTGAACTCGTCAAACACCAGTTCCTCCGCGGCCCGGCCGCCCATGACCATGCGGATGCTGGCCAGGCAGTAGGACCGCGAAATGCTGTAGCGATCCTCCTCGGGCAGCGAACTGGTGATGCCCAGCGCCCGGCCGCGCGGGATGATGGTGACCTTGTGCACGGGGTCGGCGTTCGCCAGAAGCCGCGCGACCAGCGTGTGGCCCGCCTCATGGTACGCCGTGGTCAGCTTGTCCCGGTCGTTCATGACGAGGCTGCGCCGGGCCGGTCCCATGAGGACGCGGTCCTTGGCATCCTCGAAATCAATCATGTTGACCCGTTCCTGGACGCGCCGCGCCGCAAGCAGCGCCGCCTCGTTCACCATGTTGGCGAGGTCCGCGCCGGAGAATCCGGGCGTGCCGCGCGCCAGCACGCCGAGATCAACATCAGGCGCCAGGGGCACCTTCTGGTTGGTCACATGGATGTTCAGAATGGCCTTGCGGCCCTTGATGTCCGGATTGGGCACGACAATCTGCCGGTCGAAGCGGCCCGGACGCAGCAGCGCCTGGTCCAGCACGTCCGGCCGGTTGGTTGCGGCCATCAAAATGACGCCGTCGTTCGTGTTGAAACCGTCCATCTCGACGAGCAACTGGTTTAGTGTCTGTTCACGCTCGTCATGGCCGCCGCCGAGACCGGCCCCGCGCTGGCGGCCCACCGCGTCGATTTCATCAATGAAGATGATGCAGGGCGCGTGCTTGTGGCCCTGCTGGAACAGGTCGCGCACGCGGCTCGCGCCGACGCCCACAAACATCTCCACAAAGTCGGAACCGCTGATGCTGAAGAAGGGCACGTTCGCCTCGCCCGCGACGGC
>CAIXUF010000613.1 GCA_903922535.1 Candidatus Hydrogenedentota bacterium | reverse complement strand
GCATAGGCTTCAGAGGCCATATCCCATAGTAGGGCGATGTCATCCAACATGCTTTCGGATTTCGAGGCGAAGAAGAACGAACTTCTGTTGTCGGCGATGGGTATACCGTCAAAATCAGACGGCACCTTCGTCTCCAGTCCAAACCGTTCCTGAAAGAATGTGATTATCTGCTGGCGGTTTGTGTCTTTCTGCTGGCGGTTGAACGCGGCGAAGAAGGAGAACGGATCTATGGCATTGTGACGGCTGTGATTGCCGACGGCCTGTACTGTCATGACCGGCAACCCCTGTTCTCGTGCCGCCCGCAGTTTGTCCAGCAATTCCGCTTGCCGGTCACGGCGCGCCAGTACCGCCTGTGCCAACTCCCTGTATATCGGAATCCACGAGAAGCTCATACGGCCCCCTTTCTAGGTAATTGAATTGTATCGGGTCGTGGAAATATGTTCAAAGTCCGCGCGTCGCATGCGGATGGTGCGTTCCGCTTCACTCCACGACACCCTACGGTTTGGTCACCAGAAACACCGAATGGACCGGCGGGAAGCGCAGCGGCACGATGGTCACCGCGTTGTCCGCATCGGTGGTGTGCGTGTGCATGCACCCGGTGATCTTGCCCGTGTGCGGATCCCACTGCTCCAGGTCGAGTTCACCGCGCAGATGCACTGCGGTGTCGAGTGCCGTGTCGGAGGAATTCGCGAGAAAGTACACTTCGCGGCCGTCGATGGCTTTGTGGATGTAGGTGAGATTGCCTCCCGTCACGTTTGGCTCCCCCTCGAAAGACACATCGGGCACCGGTGCCACCGCGTTCATCACGCCGCGAAAACGCTCCGGGGTGGGCCGTTCGATGAAGCAGGCCACACCGCCCGCGGCATTGTCGTGGCGCAGACTGCGGTCGGGGCGTTTCGCAAAGTCCTCCACCGTTGCGGAGGCTTCCGGCCCGAAGATCTCCGCGATCATGCGCCGCACTTCCGCATCCTTGCCGAATTCGGCCGACTTGAACGGCAGTTGGGTGGTGGCGATGACCTTGCCGCCCTGTTCCCAGAAACGCTTGACGACCGCAAGGTTGCTCGCGTGGACGACCTTTGCGCCGGGAAGGATGATCACGCGCAAGGCTTCGTGGGCGCTGGCATTGTCGAGGCGGAGGCATGCGCCGTCCAGCGTGCAGGCGGTGTCCAGCACTTCCGGATGAAGGAAGACGTAGTCTCGGCGCGCGTGCAGCGCGAGGTATTCGCCGACGTCCATGTAGTCCGCCTCTTCGGGGATGACGCCGCCCTCGTAGGGCTTGAGCGGGCCGTCGAAGTGATAGCCTGCCTGGAGCGCCGCGATGGGATAGAGCACGCCCACCTCGGACACATGGCGGCCCTGCTGCAGGACGCGCTGCAGGCGCCCGATGTACCTGTTGTAGCCGGGCAGCGCCGAGGCGTAGGGCTCGGTTCGGTACGACAATTCGGGCTCGAAGATGATGTGCTTGTCGTCGTACCACACCGCGTGCGGGATCATCATGTTGATCCCCTTGGCGAACAGGTCCATGGCCTCGCGGTACAGCGTGGCCACGGGCATGTCCTTGATCGCGCCGTAGGTCTCGCACATTACCCGCGGTTTGCCGTAATTCAACGCGGAGGAGCTGACCAGCTTGTACGCCTTCGAGCCGCGGCCATAGGTGAAGATCTCGTCGATGCCCGGAATGTCCTGATGCTCGAAGCACCTGATGAGATCGCCGCACAGGCCCGTGGGATTGACGATCTCCTCCTGATCCTGATGCCCCATCAGGTGGATGCCGTGCGCGATGCACCAGTCGGTCACGGTTTTCGGGAAACCGGCGGCGTAGAGTTCGGCGCGGAAGCCGAAGAGCATGTTGCGTGCCGCCGCGGTGCCGTCGCCGATGTCGTACCACAGAGCAGGATAGAACGGTACCGGGCTCTTGCCGTATTTCTGCTCGAATTTCGTGTTGAACGCGCCGGTCCACGCGCGCCCGCCCTGCACCCAGTGCATGGTGGGCTCGTCATAGAAGGCGCTGTCGATGGTGGTGCCAAAATGGTTCGGGAACCGGTCGAAGTACTTCTGGTACGTCAGCGCGGCGAACTGCTGCACCGCCTCGGGGCTCAGATAGTCCACCAGATCGCGCGCGCCATCAGTCACACAGGAAAACAGCATCACCTTCCACGCGCCCGCGGGTGCGTCCCACGTCAGCGTGCCGTTGACGGCATTGCCGCTGATGTCCACGATCTCTTTTGTTGCCGTGTTCATCGCCGCCGCGCCCATGAACCGGCCCTCCGGCAGGGGCTGTGAAACGGCGTGCGGACCGGTCACTTCGGTCTCGGCCTTGTCGAGCCGCTTGCTGAGCGCCTCGGGATGTTCGGCCTTCAACTGGCCGCCGGCGCCGCCGCTGGGGAACCAGTACTCGTCGTACAGGCACATCTTCATGCCCAGCGCGGCCGCCTTGTCCAATGCGAACTGGTAGGCATTCAGGTACTCGGGGCTCATGAACTTGGGCGCGCCCTCACAAGGCAGAATGCCAAAGCCGTAATAACCCACACTCCTGCACCCTTCCATGATTGCGGTGGTCTTCTCGTCGCTCACCGGCGCATTCCAGAACCACAACGGACGCGACTTCCAGCACAGGGGCGGATCGGCGAAATCGCTTTGCAGCGTGTCCGGTGCGGGTGCCGCGAACGTTAGGGCCAGTACGAACAGAGTTGAAATCATGCCTGTACACCTTTCGTAGAAACGCCGGATGGGCGCAGTTCGGTTTTCCGTGCACGACAGCCCGCATAGGTTACAGCAAGCACCCGGTGATTGCGAAAGTGACGGCATTTTTTGAGTGCTTGTGGCCATGCCACCGCTTTTCTTCGCCGGTGCCATGCCCCCGGCGGCGGAAGTATGGCTTCCGCAACGGAAAGCGGTGGCATGGCCACGGCTCGAAAGAAGAGTATGCCCATTCTTGGGTGCTGCCGGTTTTGCGGCATAATGGTCCCTTGACATGGCCGCCGACTGTGTCTGCGGAAAGGAATGACAAATGAGCAAAGACAAGAACAGCATTTCGCGCAGGCGCTTTCTGCGCGGGCTTGGCGCGGGCGCGGCAGGCATGGCGATGGTCCCGTGCGCCCCGCGCGCTGAAGCTGATGCCGAATCCAAGCGCCCGCCCAATTTCGTGGTCATCCTGATTGACGACCTGGGCTATCAAGACCTGGGCTGTTTCGGGGCGTCGCTCATCAAGACGCCCTGCCTCGACCAGATGGCGGCGGAGGGCGCCAAGTTCACCAGCTTCTACGCGCAGACCGTCTGCTCGCCGTCGCGGGCCGCGCTGTTGACAGGATGTTATCCCAACCGCGTTGGGTTTCCGCGCGTGCTGTTTCCGCAGGACAAGATCGGGATCAGCGCTGACGAGACACTTCTCCCCCAGGTGCTGAAAACGCGCGGCTATGTCACGGCCTGCATCGGCAAATGGCATTTGGGCCATCTGCCGCCTTTCCTGCCCACCCGCCACGGCTTTGACTATTTCTACGGGCTTCCCTACAGCAACGACATGGAAGTCACGAAGCGCGGCGATCCGCCACTGCCGCTCATGCGCAACGAGGAAATCATCGAGCAACCGGCGGTGCAGGACACGCTCACGCAGCGTTATACCCAGGAGGCGACTGCCTTCATCCGGGAACACAAAGACCAGCCGTTCTTCCTCTACCTGCCGCACACCATGGTCCATGTGCCGCTGCACGTTTCCGATGCGTTTCGCGGCAAGTCCGCCCAGGGCCTCTATGGGGATGCCGTCCAGGAAATTGACTGGAGCGTGGGCGAGGTGCTCAAGACGCTTAAAGAAAGCGGCTTGGACGACAACACGCTGGTGCTGTTCACCTCCGACAACGGACCCTGGCTGACCCAGCATGAAAACGGCGGCGCGGCGCGTCCCTTCCGCGACGGCAAGGGAACCACCTACGAGGGCGGACTGCGCGAGCCGACCATTCTGCGGTGGCCCGGCCGCATTCCCGCCGGAACCACCTGTCCGCAGATGGCCGCCACCATGGACCTGCTCCCCACCTTCGCCACGCTGGCGGGTGCGGAGAAGCCCAAGGACCGCGTTATTGACGGATATGACATTCGCGCACTGCTATGGCATCCGGACACGGCCCAATCCCCGCGGAACACGATGTTCTATTACCGCAACGAGGAGTTGCAGGCCGTGCGGGAGGGTAAATGGAAGCTGCACCTCGCCCTCCAAAAACGACCCGACGTGGAACTCTATGATCTGGATGCCGATATCGGGGAATCGAAGAACGTTGCGGCGGAGCATCCGGATATTGTGAAGCATTTGAACGCGCTGGCCGATCAGGTGCGCGCCGATCTCGGCGATTCGAATACGGGCACAAAAGGTGCGGGCTGCCGCCCGGCGGGGAAAATCGAATGACCTCTTTCAATTCAGGCGCGGCGACCCGGCTGGCGCGCGCCGCGTCCGCCATGATGATCACGCTGTTGACGGCGGCGTGCACCACGCCGGACGGTGCGGTGGCGCAACAGGAGGGCCTGCCCCGCCTGCGCGACGTCTATGCGCGCGATTTCCGGATAGGCGTGGCTTTCAGCCATGGGTTGCTTGGCTCCGCTGATTCGGCCGCGCTGGCGCTGGCCGCCACGCAGTTCAACGCGTTCACACCGGAAAACGACATGAAGTGGGCCAACATCCACCCAAAGGAGGGAACCTACAACTACGGCCCCGCCGACGCGCTGGTGGCCCTTGCCGGGCAGCATCACATGACCGTGACCGGCCACACGATGGTGTGGCATCTGCAGACGCCGGACTGGGTCTTTCAGGACGCAGACGGGAAACCCGCCACGCGCGAGACCGTGCTGCTGCGGCTGCGCGAGCACATCCGCGCCGTGATGGGGCACTACCGGGGCCGCGTTCGCGGCTGGGACGTGGTCAACGAGGCGATCAGTGATAAGAACGGCGAGTGGCTGCGCGAGTCCCCCTGGCTGCGCGCGCTGGGCGAGGACTATGTGGAACTGGCGTTCCGCTTCGCCCGCGAGGCAGATCCCGACGCGCAGCTCTACTACAACGACTACAACCTGGAACAGCCGGTGAAGCGTGAGAAGGCCGTGCGCCTGATCAAGCACCTGCAGGACCGGGGCGTGCAGGTGGACGGCGTCGGCCTGCAGGGGCATTTCACGCTGAAATCGGTTGATCCAGTCGAAATGGCCAAAACCATCGAAACCTTTGCTGCCATGGGCCTGCGCGTCAACATCAGCGAACTGGACATGAGCCTCTACGCCTGGGATAATCGGGAAAACCGCTATCCCAACGGCGCGACCGCCGAACTGCTCGCCGAACAGGCGGACAAGTACGCGGCGTTGTTCAAGGTGTTTGTCGCCCACCGAGACGTTATCGACCGGGTCACCTTCTGGGGCGTGCATGACGGGCTTTCGTGGACCAACTACACGCCCGTGAAGGACCGCCCCGACTATCCGTTGCTCTTCGACCGTGGCGGCAAGCCCAAGTCGGCGTTTTATACGGTGGTCAACCGGTAGGAATAGCTCTTGTCAAGAAGCCTTCGGCGTGAGACAGGCGAAGGCGTGCTCGAACAGGTCGGTCACGTAGGCCTCCTGGTTTGGACCGAACCAGCTCATCTCGCCGATCTCATAGTTCTGATTATAGTGCAGCCCCTCGCCGATTTCGCCATAGTATTTGTCCGGGGACAGGTAGCCCAGATACGCCCCCGAGAAGCTGGTCACCCACAGATCAAAGCCGCGTTCTTTCGCCCAGGACTGCCACACCAGGCTTGTCTCGCCGCTGAAATCGTAGGGCATGCCGATGAGGAACAGCGTGCCCACACGCGCCACCTGCAGGCGCCCAATCTTGGGCACTCCCAGCAGGTTGAATGCAAAGGGGGAAAGCCGCCAGTTCGGGGAGAACAGCCGCGCCTGTGCGGGCGGCGGGGAATAGAGGGCGTCCAGCGAGACCACGTCCAGCCGGTCCTCAAACTTCAGTCCCTTCACCGTCTCCAGCAGTCTGTCCGCCAGAGCCGCGCCCATCGTCTCCACACGCGCCTGCTGGTCATCCAAGAGCTGTTGCAGGGTCTTCTTGCCCTGTTTGACCATTTCGCTTTCCACGTCGTTTTCAAAGGCCAGTTCAAGTTCTTTGGTCCACGGCTGGGGCAGCGGCGGGCCGGGCGGGTTGGGGCACATCGACCCGACCGCACCGCCCATGTACAGCAGCGGCATGCCGGATTTTGCCTCCACCGCGCGCTCAAACGCGCCCGCATGATCGCCGTTCAGCTCCATCACCTCCTCGCCGTAGGCGGTGCCATGCGCCGCATACCGGGCCAGGTACAGGCGCGCCCCCCCGTCGAGCTTCTCCACGGCGGCGAGGTTCAGCGTGCTGTCCGCGGGCGCACCCTTGCGGGTCCGGTTGCGGATGTACTCAGGCACGTCCACGCTGCCGTGCGCCAGCCGCGCCGGGGCCATGGTCTTCACTGCCTCTTCCACCGCCTCCGAGAAACGGTCCGCCAGAAGCCGCACATACGCCGGATCATATTCGCCGTAGGACATCCTGGCGGCGAATCCCGGCGCAAGACCGCCGGGACCGCAGTGGGTGTGGCTGCTGGTGTACATGATGTTGCGGTTCGTGAGAGACACGCTTCTGGAGACCCGCGCTTCCATCTTCTCCAGCAGGTTGGGCAGCGTTTGCAGCATGTCCGAGCCGATCAGCACCACCGTGTCGGTGCCGTCGTTCAGCGCCAAAGCCTTCACAAACAGCGGCTCGCGGACTCCTGTGGACTTCTTGTCGTTCGCCCTGGCACCATAGCCGGCCATGGGATGGCCGGGCTTGGGCGTGATTTCACGCACCGACCATCCCGCCCGCAGCGGCTTGATGTCCCCGCCCAGCGTCGTCTTCGAGGCCGCCGCGTCAATGGCCGCCAGCGCCTTCTTGTAGTACCCGGCAGTCCTGTAATGGGAGTCCTTGTACAAAGGCCACGGTCCCACCAGCAGTACGAACCCGCCCGCGGCCGCCACCGCCAGAAACAGCAACCCCAGTATCACGCGCCTGGCTATCTTTATCATAAGTCCGGCCTTTCCGTGCGAAGTTTGGAGCGACATGGTATCCGGCGGATGGTATCGACCACAACCAGACCCTCCACTGTGACACGGTGGCCGGGTCGTGTTACATTGGCGTGGATTGGAGCTTCACCATGACCGGCTACGATCTTCCCATACTGTCTGACCAGGAACGCACTGTGCTGCGCGACCTTGCGGCGCACGTGGCAGAATGGGCCGCGCGGCCCGTCGAGAATGAAAAACGCCGGGAGTGGTGCCGGCACAATGCGCTTCAGCCGGGCCGCCCCATGGTTTTCTGCGACCCGGAGAACGGTTGGCATGAGATCTTCCCTCCCGATTCGCTGCAATGCACGTCCGAGCTGGCGCGGCATTGGGAGTTTGAGTTGCGCATCAAGGAGTTCTACGGCGCGCGCATGCGCGATGACCGGGTGATTGACCCAAACTTCCTGCTGCGGCCGGTGGCGCAGGAGACGGGCTGGGGTTTGCAGACGCCGCTTATCGGCAGGGGAGAGGGCCGGGCCTTCACCTGGGACCCGCCGCTCAAGGACCTGGACGACCTGTCGGGACTGCGCGTGCCCGGCGCAACGGTGGACCGGGAAGCGACGGCCCGGCTGAAGGCGCTGGCCGAGGAAGTGTTTGACGGGGTGTTAGCGGTGGAGGTGAAGGGAGTGTGGTGGTGGTCGCTGGGCATGACCCAGCGGCTGGTGTTTCTCCGGGGGCTGGAGCGGATGATGCTCGACATGATGGAGAACCCGGAGGGATTTCACCGGCTGATGGCCTTCATGCGCGACGCCCAACTGGCCCGGCTGGACCAACTGGAGGCGGACGGGCTGCTCTGCCTGAACAATGGGAATGATTACGTGGGGTCGGGCGGGTTCGGATTCACCGATGAACTGCCCGCGCCCGACCACGTCGGGCCGGTGCACACGCGGGACATGTGGGGCTTTTGCGAGAGCCAGGAAACGCTGGGCGTTTCCCCGGCCATGTTCGAGGAGTTCGTGTTCCAGTACCAGTTGCCCATCTTGGAGCGCTTTGGCCTCAACTGTTACGGCTGCTGCGAGCCGCTGGACGGGCGCTGGGAGGTGGTGAAGAAGACACCCCGCCTGCGGCGGGTTTCCGTGTCGGCCTGGGCGGAGCCGGAAAGGATGGCCGAATGCCTGGGTGACCGGCACATCTTCTCGGCCAAGCCCAACCCGGCCCATCTGGCCCCGCCCGCATTTGACGAGAAACCGGTCCGCCGCGACCTGCGCAGGATTGTTGAGGCGGCGCGCGGCTGTCCGCTGGAACTGATCATGAAGGACAACCACACCCTTGCCAAAGACCCGGCGCGGGTGTGCCGATGGGTGGAAATTGCCCGGGAGGAGATTGACCGGGCGGCGGGCTGAGCGAAGGCCCGGATCAGTGCATCGTGGGACCAAAGCCCTCAAAGGTGTTGTACATGGCGTTCTGGGCCTCCACATTGCGCATGGTCCCGAACACCGACGAAAGCAGATAGTCCAACGCGTCCATGTCGACCTCGCCGTCATACTGGAGCAGGCGCTCGATGATCATTTCCCGTTCCATGGGGTCGAGCAGGTCGTGCAGTTCCAGCCGGGTCAGGGCGCTGCGCGCCTCCGCCGACAGCCGGGCATGCTCATACAGCGCAAACTGCCTCAGCCCGCGCGGCCGCGCATCCTCCACGGAGGCGGGCATGGTGAGACGCATCGCGACCAGTTTAAGGGCCGCGTCGATGTCCCGCTTATTGTACCCCTGGGTCGCCAGCCACGAGCGCAGGTTGCTCTCGGTGCACAGAACGTCCGGGGTTTCCCCCATCTGGCGGAGGATGGCGTTGACTGCCTTTACTACCGACTGCTTCATTCAGGTCTCCGCGGAAACGAAAACACCCGTTCCCATGGCTTATTCTAGGCGGGGGGGATGGATCGTGTCAAAAAGTTTCGTAAAGAGTGAACCAGTACACCGGCCAGACACCCTATCTGGGACCATCCCCGGCCGCGACGCCATGGTCGCGGCCGGGAAACCCCTGGGGAATTTACTTTCTTGGGTCAGTGCTTGTCGGCTTTTTGCCGGGCCGGTGGGTCCGCGCCCAGGCGGTAGACCTTGACTGGAAGCAGTCCTTTGGTGGCGTGCAGTTGGCGAATGGCGGCACGGGAAAGGTCAATGACCCGGCCTGCCACGAAGGGGCCCCGGTCGTTCAGTCGGCAAACCACCGACCGGCCGTTTTCGGCCACAACCAGGTAATAGTCGCCAAAGTTTCCGCCACGCATTGCACAAGAGTAGGTTTCGTCCCGCAACGGTTCTCCGGATGCGGTGATGGGGAGGCTCTCCCTGACCGAGTAGTACGAAGCCATGCCTTCGGCCACAGGCACGAAAGGCTGTTGGGAAAGCAACACCAGCGCCATGATCTCAAACATGCGTTGTGGTTGTCCTTATGTTGCGTCCGGTTGACTCAGAGATACAGGTTGCGGCCAGTCCTCAGTGGGGGACAGCCCGCACCCGACGGTTCGCCGGGTTAGCCCGCGTTCCGTTCCCACCCAATGGCACCTGCTGTCCCTCACATGAGGGACTTTCGTGGTTTTGTCAAAAAACCGTGCCATTGGAAAAGTCAACTCAGACGTTTCGGGTTACCAATACCGCGGCGTGTTTCCGGTTCCGGGCGTCAACCTCCTTTCCACCGTTTGAAACGCTCCACGTCTTCGATTCAGACCTCGTCCGGCAGTCCCACAAGGAACCGCCGAACCTGCTC
>CAIXUF010000612.1 GCA_903922535.1 Candidatus Hydrogenedentota bacterium | reverse complement strand
TCGATAGGCACTCATGTCTTGTCTCCAAAATCATGACCATGGTCGTTTCCGTTCAGCATGCGCAACGCACATCGGGCGGCGCGTTGCAGACCTTTGTCCGTCGCGAGCCGGTTGCCCAGTCGTGTCACGGCCTTGCTCACCGCCAGGGCGTTCATGCCTGTCTGCGCGCCGAGTTCCCGCAACGTCACGACGCCGTGCATCCGCCCGAGATACAAGGCCATGTCACGGCACCAATCACCCCGCCGACCGAAAAAAGTCTGCCACGGCTCCTTCTTGATTGCCACCTCTATTCAGACAACTTCATCAAATGGGAGAATATGCTCCCGGCCCCGATCATCCGGAAAAATCTCCCGCCGCCCCGTGCCACGGGTCGTGATGTGATGCCACCCGCCACAGATCGCAAAGCACGATCAACGCCCTTGATCTCGACGACGGACGCGTGGCCGTCTGGTCGGGAAAAGGCGAGAAGGACCGCGTGGTGCCAATCGGAACCATTGCCACTGGATTCGTCCGGCAATACCTGAAGCTGGTGCGTCCCAGGCTGGTCAATCCGGCGACCCCGCCTGACGTCGTGTTCTTGAGCATGCGCGGCCGCAGGTTGTGCAAAAACGCCCTGCTCTGCATGGTAGCCAAGTACGCGACAGCCGCCGGATCTGGCAAACATATCACGCCCCATTCGATGCGGCATTCATTTGCGACCCACCTGATCCAGAATGGCGCCAGCCTTCGGCACGTGCAGGACATGCTGGGACACTCCCAGATTTCAACGACACAAGTCTATGTCCATCTCACCATCACGGACCTCAAACGCGTCCACCGGAAGACTCACCCCATCGGGCAGTAGGGTCATTGGCGCAGGATTCCGGGAAATCGGAGGATAAAAGGTCGTTCCAACAGCCGGAACCGCAGAATATCGAATACGGAACCGCAGAATCAGGAAGTTGAGAGACGGCAACGGCCGCCGCCGACATCGGCCCATCCTCGGACGGCCGCAACACCATCCCAAATGTCTGGTGAGCCGTCAGAAGGCCCAAGACAACCGCAAGGATCCGTTTTATGTGGGGAGGCTTCATTTTGGCTCGGACGGCAACGCCGCAGGCTGGATCGGTCGTTTAGAGGATTTCAAAAACGTTGCCAGCACCGCGTGCGCCTGCTGGAAGTCCTCATTCAATCCGCAAGATTTTGCGAGCGCAGCGAATGGTCGTGCCCAACTATCCGGCGGATGCGGAACCTTCTCCGGGACCGCGTGCGTATCGCGCCGGTTGAACGTGCGCCGAAGTGCCTCCTGTGTGCGATTAAAATCCAAACGTCCTTCCCGGATCAAGAGCAGCATGTCCACAAGGTCACGTGCGCGGGAGTTTTCCCGCTTGTCACGTGGCAGGGTGTAGGCATGATATTTTTCGGCGAACTGTTGTTCGCGGGGAATCACGGGAAAGGCAATTCCGGGTATGCCGGCAAATTGCAACCAGTCCCTTCCATGCACAGAATCCAACGGCTCGATGATTGTGTCGCCAATCCCAACGTCGAGATGGAATTTGACGAAGAGTCGACCGTCCATGCGTGTTTCGACAGGGAACCGTTCGCCGCCATAGGGAGCGCCATCCAAATCCTGAATGGATTCGCCAACCAGAAAAACGAACCCATCGCCCAATTGCAATGCCGCAGCATTCTGGATTATATCCAGGATCTTGTGACTTCTTGCCCCGGCATCCCCCGTCATGCGCTTCCGGAACGTAAGGTCAATATCACGGGTGGTCCGTGCGGCTTCCAGACGAAGTTCCATCGCGTACCCGCCCTTGAGCGCCCATGGGGCTTCTGGCGCATGAAAGAGTCGGCAGAGAAAACGGTCAAAGGCCACTTGCCGTCGAAGGCGCTGGATGTCTACCTGTTCGGTCCGCGCCAGATTCATCAGGCGGGCCTCCAGCGCCTGCCGAAAGGCCGTATCCGATGTGTACTGAACCGGGCGCGTCACAACCGGCCGCCTTTCAGCAGGGTTTCGAGAAGCCAACGATCCGGGTTTCGCTGGAGTTCCGTGCGTGTGACCAGCCCGCGCGTCAGCGCCTGCTGCAACGCCTGGCGCAGGTGGTCGCGGGAATCGACATCGGCCATTACCAAATCCACGATGGTGCGAATGGGCCGCGTGAGGTAATACCCTTGGCGTCGCTCGATGTCGCAGACTGGAACATCATCTTGATGAAGTGTGAGAACCGCGGGCGGCTTGGCGTTGCGCCGGAAGGAGGCAGGCACGGTCAGATGCAGTTGCGCAGGATTGATATCCGAAAGCTCGTGAAGACTCAGCGCGGTCTGGTGGGAAAAGACACCCTGCGGCACCTCTTCGCGGTTTCGGGACCAGAGCGACCACAGAACGTATTGACCCTCGGGCGACACGGGAAAACGAGCCAGACGATAGATTCCGCGGTGCTCCCTGATCCAGGCACCCGTTCCGACATGATAAGAATGTGTCCGCGCAGCATAACCGGCCGCCAGGGCTTGCTTCGTAGTAAAGAACCCTTGCTGGCCGCTTGCCAGTGCATAAATCCTGTTCTCCGGCGTCTTCATGGCACAACACAATACTTACATTTTTTGTCAGCATTGTGCACGCGAAAATAATCCTCTGCTTACGGCTGAAAAAGTCGTCGGGTCCGCTGTTTGCCGTTCGTAGTTCCGTGTCTGTTGGTCCTTCAATGTACTCATTCCATCTACGATCCCTCTGCCCCCTCGAAGTGCCCGAAACGTTATCCTTTTCGAAGAGGCGTTCTAACGCCTCTTGTCGGCAGCTTCGCCGTTTCAGACGGTTGTCTATATTCGGCATACCAAGTTGGAATGGGGAATGTCCCATCCGCGTTGGATTGCGCGAAACATCGCACGCACCTGACCACAAGTCCGGTCCTTGTGCCACCCGCGTGGTCATACTTCTCGAATCTGATGCTTACGGGAACGTGGCACGAGGGGCAAAGCCATTCGCTCGCAGTTTCGGCGTGAAGTATCGAATCCACCAAAACGCCAAGATCAGTCTCCATAGCCCCAGCCTTTCATCCTGAAGAATCTTTCCGTCAGGGCACGAACATCATCCTCGCTCTTGAGCGGCCATCGCAAATGGGACTCTTCGTGGAGAATTGTGTCCACGACATCG
>CAIXUF010000611.1 GCA_903922535.1 Candidatus Hydrogenedentota bacterium | reverse complement strand
GGTCGGAGCGCACCGCGCTGCACGGCATCAACTTTATCACCTGCCATGACGGATTCACGCTGCGCGATCTGGTCTCCCACAACCGCAAGCACAATGAAATGAACGGCGAGGACAACACGGACGGGCTCGACGACAATGTGAGCTGGAACTGCGGTGTCGAGGGGGACACGGACGATCCGGAGGTGAACGCGCTGCGCATGCGCATGCAAAAGAACTTCCTCGCCACGCTCTTCGTCTCGCTGGGAGTGCCCATGCTGCTCGCAGGCGACGAGCTGGGCCGCACACAGCGCGGCAACAACAACGCCTACTGCCAGGACAATGAGATTTCCTGGATTGACTGGTCGCTGCTGAAGAAGAACGCCGAACTCCACCGTTTCTGCCGCGGCATGATCGCCTTCCGGCGGCAGAATCCCGCGCTGCGCCGCGCCGAATTCTTCACCGGTGTCACGCCGGGCACGCCGGAGGAGGAGGCTGATTTCCGCTGGCTCGACGAAAACGGCGGGCCTGTCGCATGGGACGCCGAGAACGCCACACTGACAGCCCTCATCCACCCCGGCAAGAACGGCGGCACGGCGCTGTGTCTGGCCCTCAACGCCACCGCCGAAGCCCTCGTCTTCACGCTCCCCGGAGGCCCGTGGCAGGTCCGGGTCAACACGGCCGCCGCGCCACCGAATGACATGGTTCCGGAGGGCAACCCCTGCCGGGCGGTGCGCAACAGCATGGAGCTTGCCGCGCGTTCGATGGTGATCCTTGCGGCGGGGCCGGTGCGGCCCCGAAAGAAGGCCTGATGGGGGATTCAGCGGCAAAGGGATTGCAACATGCGCCTTTTTGCGTTGCGGAAGTTGTTTGACTTCCAAGATTAGCTGGTGGAATAATGCTCAACAATTACAGGTGATAAAAAAACTCCGGACCAGGAGATTCGATCATGGCGAAGCAGGCGGAAGAAGAACTTGGCACGTATGGCGAGGCGTTTCTTGCGCAGTATCCGCGAAACGAGAAGGGTGGTTTTGACGGCGCGGAGGAGGATCCGGTTGCCATGCAGCGCATAGGACTGTATTTGCAGGAAGTCGAAGAGGGGGAGGCAAGAATGTTCCAGGAGAGCGCCACAATGCGGTTTGTGGGATAGCCGCGTCCCAGGGAGGTCTGAGCCTTGATTCAGGAGGAAAGCGCGACAATCTCATTCTTTCCAGTTGAGGGTGCCCTTCTTGACGCATTCCTGGACAAAGCGGAGATTGCGACGGCAAGCGGCCAGGAGGACCGCAAGGCAAAAATCATCAAGGAACTGCAGGACAGCCCCGAATACCGTACCGCGGGGATTGCCCATCTCGTCAATGCCTTCATAAACAACATTGTCCCCCAACCCTTGTTGAGCATACTCAAGATCGCGCGAAAACGTTACACATGTTTCGCGCTGGTCGAGAACCCCTATTTTGATCTTGAGGACTGGGACGGGTATGCCGCCTTCTATGCACGTTCTTTCACACCGTTCAAACGGGTCTGCTCCAGGGTGCATCTTCTTGAAGGGGACGAGCAATGCATTCCCGCCCTGATCAAATGCCTTCAAGACGGCCCGCATCAAAACAGGCACCCGCAATGGCTTCAGGACTTGAACGCCGTCTATCGGGGTTTCTTTGTGTTGCGCCCCTATCACTCATGCGTCATAGGCCGCACGGTCATTGAGTTCGACCGGAGATCCTCGTGTGATGTTCCCGGGGTTGACCACCACTGGCTTGAGGAAAGCGGGCAGCCCTACTGCACGGGGGCAATCGCCAACGAATTCCATCTGTCCTCGCTGGCAATGAAGCTGTACACGGCCCCCGCAGTACAGCAGAATCCCGTTGTCGGAGTATGCGCCACGGCGTCGGTATGGGTTGCCTCACAAGTCCTGTCGGGCCGCTTCGGGCTGCACAAGCACCCGTACAACACCATCACCCGCCAGGCGCTCAAGCGCGACCAAGAGGACATGGCGGTGGACGGGAGCGACTGGAAACTGGGGCCGGGGCTGGCGCTTCACGAGATCAAACAGGCCTTTTCAAGCACCGGTTGCGTTCCCTTCATCTGCGGGCCTTCGGACTCGCCCCACTGCTCCTCGCAAGCGCGCATGCGCTTCCTCGGCTACACCTATGTGGAATCCGGTCTTCCAATTGTTGCGGCATACTCAGGCGAGAGAAGCGGTCACGCCGTGACAATCGTGGGTCATCTTCTTCCCGGGGCAAAGGACGGTACCGACGCGGCGGAGGCGGAGGCGGGCCTCCTTTTCGGCATGAACGCGATTCCCCGGGGACGGCATCTGCTTCTCGGCCAGGCCGTGCAGTTGTACTACGCGCACAACGATGCCTACGGCCCCTTTGATCGGCTTCGCCTGCTCTCGGATCGCGAAGCGGAGGATATTCGGAATTGTCCAGAGGCGCGGCCTGCCGCCAAGAAGAAGGGCTCGTGTCCCATTGCCACATGGCGGAGGGACGGCGCGGGCAGGAGACGGGAGCAGATCAGCCTGCTTCAGGGGTTTGTGGTGCCCCTTCCCCCCTACGTGCAGAACAACCGGCCGGATTGCGTCGTGCTCGACGCGATTACACGGTTTGATAAACAGTTTCCACCCCCGGAACCTGATCTTCCCAATAAGGCCCGGCCCAGCATGCTGTGGCGCTGTTTTCTTGCATCGTCCCCCGATTTCAAGCAATCTGTCGTCAGACGGGGCTATTCCGCCGAAACGTGCCGGCGTTACGTGGAAATGCACCTGCCCCTGTTCGTGTGGGTTGTTGAGTTTACGGTGCTGGGTCCGGGAAGCCATGTGCCTTATGCCGCTCCGCGCCCAATTGACGGCGAGTTTCTTTATGATTCCACGACGCCCTTTTACGAGCCCCAGTGCATAAGCTTTCGGTTTCAGAATTGCCTGCGCGATTTCCGCACGCAAGACTCGCTCGATCCCTGCGGCGCGGCGGCCAACAAGGTCAAGTGCTTCATTCCCGTGAAGACCCGGGAATGAGCCCTCTTTGCTTAGGAATGGACACAATCCGTTGTTTCCAGCGCCTTCAAACGCTGGTTTGCCCGCCAATGACGGGGGTGTTTCCCCGGACACGGGGCATGGGGTGCGAGGATGTTGAATAACGTTGTCGGCAAGGAATACTCAAAGTGAAAAGAAGACTTCTCACGGCATTTGCGCTAGTCGTCGCGATCATTGCGGCGGGTGCGGGCGCGTTTTTCTGGCTGCTGCTCCACCGCACTCCGGGCGAGTTCTTCGACTCCAATGGCGTGCCCATCTATTACACCGTCGAGGGCAAAGGCGAGCCTGTGGTGCTCATTCACGGCATCGGCGCCAACGCGGATCTCAACTGGCGACGGCCCGGCGTCACCGGACTGCTCGCCCGCGATTTTCAGGTCATCACCTTTGACCTGCGCGGGCACGGGCGCAGCGGACAGCCCACCGACCCGTCCCAGTACGGCACGGAGCTGGTGGAGGACGTCGTCCGGCTCATGGACCATCTTCACATCGACAAGGCGCACGTGGCGGGGTACTCGCTTGGCGGGTTCATTGCGCTGAAGCTGGTCACCACCCATCCCGAGCGCATTCGCAGCGCCGCCTTCTGCGCCGCGGGATGGTCTGACGCCGCCGATCCCTCAGAACTGCCCAGCCCCTATTCCGCGCCGGTGCCACCGGGCATGAAGAAAGCGAAGACTCCGGAAGTGGCGGGGGCTTCCGTGCTGCCCCTGCCCGCCGCCGCCGAAAAGTCGTTATTCAACCGTCTTCGAAGCTGGGTGGGGGACCGCATCGTCAACAAATCCGCCCTCAAGGCGCTGAAGAAGAGTTATCCCACGATGCGCATTCCGGAAGAGCGCCTGAAGGACAACAAGGTGCCTTCAATCTGTCTCATTGGAAGTCGGGACGGGTTCTATTACCTGGCCCAGGCGCTTCGCGAACGCATGGCCAACATGGAATATGTGTGCATTGACGGTGCCAACCATTTCACCGCCCCCTTCCATGGCGCCTTCAAGACCAGCCTGCACGACTTCTTCATGCGCCACAGGGCCCCCGTCAGCCCGTGAACTCATGCACGATCTTGAGGATGATCCCCGCCACTGCGGACGCCAGCCCGAAGCATATCACCACGGCATAGAGCGCAAGCATCGCCTGCGAAACCCGCCGCAGTGTGCGGTCCCATCCTCCGGCCATGGGAAGCGCGCCCAACAGCGCCACGGGCAAGGACAGGAAGAGCGTCCAAAACAGCAGACTGCCCTGCTGCTCCAAGTACCAGCCCCAGGGACCCAGCTCGGGCACGGAGCGTTTCGCCCACGTCTCCATGGCGAAGACCAGCCCCCTGAACGTGTATTTCGCCCCCAGGTACAGTGCCACGGCCACAAACACCGTGACCGCGAGCCGCCACACAAGGCGCAGCGGCCGCAGGCGGCCCGCCATCGGCAGGGCACCCGCACCGTGAAGCCAGAACCAAACGCCGGCATAGGCCAGCAACGCAACCGGCGCGGTGACCAGCCCGATCAGCAGCACCATTGCCCGAACCGCATAGGGCGGCATGCCGAACCGATCCGCGGCCCAGTAGCAGACGCCGAGCCAGCGGCGGTTGGGGCTGCTTTCCGGCCCCCGCGCCGCGTCGGCCCGCGCCGCCGCCAGGATTTCCCGCGCCACAGCATCAGGCTGGCCGGTTTTGCGGATGGCCTCGCGCACGGTCTCGTCCGAGAGAATGCCGTCACCCTCACTACGCAGACAGCCTTCGATGCGGCCGCGCACCCGCGCCACCGCCCGGTCTATGACCTTCGGTTCGGTGTCGCCCTCCAGCGCGCGCACCACCTCCAAGAGGTGCCGGTCTATCAACCATTCCTGTTTCTGTGTCAACCGCATGCCAAAGTCCCCAATGTACTGCCCGGTATGCAAATCGCGGCATGGCCGCAGCACTCAATATGACCTTCCGCACGTCTCACTTCTTCTGTTCGGCGGCTTTTCCGGCGCGGATCTTCTCCCCCACTTCGTGCAGCGTCTTCACGTCCACTTCGCGGAGCTTCCCCGCGTAATCGGGGCCGACGTCCAGCGAGAAGATGTTGCCGTATTTCACCGCGCCGGCATAGTCGTCATAGATCGGCTGGGCCGGGCTGCTCAGTTGGTCGTGCATGGGCAGCGAATAGAACCACATCGCGCCGCCATCGTGCTTGGGCAGGATGGGATAGGTGAATTCGGCCAGCAGATAGCCTTTGTAGGTTTTCTCCGCCTCCTTGTTGAACTCGGATGCCTCGGGGGAGCCCACCGGGCCGGGGCGGCCCACTTCGCGTATGGCCAGTTCGCCCGCGGGATCGCCGCTGTTGAAGCCGACGAAGCAGTCGGGCTGAAACGCATGCACCCATTCGTTCGTCTCTTTGTGGCCGAGCCCGCCCATTCCCTGCGCATGGTCCATCCAGAAGAACTCGATGGGACCGTATTGCGTCACCAGTTCCTTCAACTGCGCCTTCTTTACCTCTGGATTGTTGCTTGAACTCCAGACGGCGTTCCCCCAGTTGGGACTGTCCGGCACCAGCCCGTCCTTCGGCACATCCTTGAGCCAGGTCCAGTCGCCCTCGGAGAAATACAGCGCCAGCTTGAGCCCGTACTTGTCGCAGGACTTGCGCAGCGCCGCGAGGACATCCATTTTGAGCGGACTGTTCGTCACTTTGAACTCCGTCGTTTTGGTGTCCCAAAGGCAGAACCCGTCATGGTGCTTGGTGAGAAACAGGACATAGCCCATGCCCGCGTCCTTGGCGGCCTGGCACCACTGGTCCGTGTCGCAGCCGGTGGCCTTGAAGGCGTCGGGCGTGGTTTTGCCGCGCGTCCACTCGTATCCCGAGAAGGTGCTGAGCGACCAGCAGACAAACATCCCGAAATGAAGATTGCCGATTCCCTTGGCGCGGGCCTCACGGTCCGCCGCGTTCGCGGCAAAGGCCGGCGCCGCCGCCGCGATGCACAACACACTGATCAATACGCGTTTCATTATGGCCTCCTGGGTGGTTGGGGCACTGTGCGCATATTTTATCCCATGAGGGGGCGAAACAAAGAACGCGCGGAAGCGCCGTCAAGGCCGCTTCCGCGCGGATTGAACCGGGGGGGAACTATTTCCCGGAGGCTGTTGGGGGGGTGGCGTAGTCCGCGTAACGGTCGGCCACCTTGGCGTCGGCGGCGTTGCCGCCGTGGATGTAGACACGGTAGTTGAACGTGAGCGCGTCGCCCTTTTTCAGCAGGTAGTCGCCGTTCTCGGGAATGAGGCCCTTGTTGTAGGCTTCCTTGCTGAAATGGGAATAGCCGAAACAGTTGGCGCCCATGAGCCCGTAGTCGCGCACGTGCCAGCTTGTCGGGTGGCGCAGGTTGGTCGGGTTGTCGAAGACGGCGATGCCGCGCAGTCCCGCCTTGGGCACATCGCCGGAGAAATCGCACCAGGGCGACGGCTTGCCCCAGAGGGTCTTTTCACCCTTGTCGCCGAGCGCGTTGGTGATGAGCGCCTTGCCCGCGCCGCAAATGTCGCCGCGCATCCGCAGCGCGACGATGCCGCCTTCCTTGGTGTCGCCGAACTTCACGTCACCCTCGGTGGCGTTGAACACAATGTGCTCGTCAATGAAGCGGCCCTTCTCGGGCACGGCGTAGAAACGGTACTCGCGCTCTTCACCGACGACCGTCTTGCCGTCCTTGTCGGTCCAAAGGTCCTTGGACAGAATCCAGCCGTAGGCGTCGCCGGAGCCGAAGGTGACGTCCTGCGCCTTCTGGAGCCCCGCGCCTTCCTCCTCCATCCAGCAGTCTGCCCCGTTCACGTCGCCGTAGGCGCTCCACATCGACTTGTGGTGGGGGTGGTCCTTGGGCTTGTCGTCGTTGCTCATCGGGTAGTTCCGGGTGAGCGTCACGCCGCCCTCGGAGTTGATGGGCCACAGGAACGGCTTCTTCCAGTCCGCGCCGTAGTAGTAGGCGGTCAGCAGCTTGCCGTCGATGGTCACGTCAATAATCTTGCCGTCGGGCTTGGGCGTAAGCAGCACGCGCGGCGTCTCGGCCTTTTCCACCTTGACCGTCAGTTCTTTCTCTGCGCCGGCCTTGAGTTCGCCAAGGATAAAGGTCAGCTTGCCGTCGTGCAGCGTGGCCGGACAGGCGTCCTTGCCCTTCTTGTCCACCACGGTAATCTTGCCCTCGGCCGCCGGGCCGGAGTAGTCCAGCGTGACGGGCGCATTGACCGCATCGGTCTTGCCGCCCTTGACGGTGAGGGCTTTGCCGTCCAACTGGGCCACGGCGGGGAGCGCGGCCAGCGCCGCGGCAAGGGCAAGGGAAAACCAGTGTTTCATGATTGAATCCTCCGGGAGGTTGGGGTTCTATGGACAGGTCGAATTACTGTAGCACAGCAGCGGGGAGTGCGCCAAGCAGAAAACGGGCGTGGAAGTTGATTTGGGAAGTGCGGGTGAATAGGCTCTTGACTGGCAGCAACCATCAACTCGATGAGAAGGAGAGAATCATGAACAAGGGTTTGGCTGATGCGTTCAGCGTGATTGACCTTTGGATTCGGGCGATCTTTGGCGCGATCGAGTCGACGGTGTTTCTTCCCTTCAATTTCATCGCCGCACTGTTCAATTAGGACGGTAATACACAACGCACTGCACCTTCCCCAGGGGCTCAGGGAAAGCCTGAACGCTGGCGGGGAGCCTCGTGCGTTTCCATTTATCTCAGCAGATACATCCGTGTCTCGCCGAGAGCCAGGTCAAGTTCCAATTGGGTTGTGTTCTCGGCGATGACCTGACCGCCCAGCGCATCCACCACCGTGCAGGGGCGCGGAAGCATCAACTGCTTGCGGCCCGCACTGGTGGCGGTCAGGCTGAGAAAGCGGCCGTCGGTCAGCACCTCGTCGTCGCTGGCGCAGTAGACATGGACACCCGAGGCGGCAAGGATGTTGCGCAGGAGTCGCGCGGGAACGTGCAGCGCGCCGATGTAGACGCGCAGGCCGTCGGGGGTCTGTTTGGCGGCGGAGGCGGTGCCGCCGGAGGGGTTGCGCGCGATGACTTCCGCGCCGGGCTCGTCCACCACCCATACCGGGTCAAGAAGCGTTTCGCAACGGAAGGGTTCGATGAGGCCCGCAGCCAGGCCCTGCGCCGCTTTTTCAGGAACAACCTTGCCGGGTGCGGGAGTGCCGCGCCGCAGTTGCAGGCCGGTCATCTGGGTCATGTTGGCGTCGCCGGCGGTGTCGCCGAGAAAACCGCCGCCGTAGAACCACACGGCGGTCGCGCCGTGCGTGGCCTGCAAGACTGCTTCGCACTGGCGCGTGTAGAGATGGTAGCAGTTGGCAAAAAAGTAGACCTTCGCGGGCGGGACTTTGCCCGCCACAAGGTCGCTCAGCAGACAGATATTGAACGGCGCGCCCATGCGGAAGTACTGGCTGCGCATTTCGTAGACGAGCGGGCAGGCCAGTTGGAGGGTGCAGGCGGCGTAGGCGGGACTGTCCTCATCGACGATGAGTGCCACCTCGGGATTCCAGCAGGCAGGCTCCGTCAGGTGCTCCTGATAGAAGTGCTGGAGGCTGCCGATGTTGTCCCAAAGCTCCTTTCCGTTGAGCCAGCCGATGCCGCCAAGGTCCATGTACCAGGTTGCCAGACGGCGCGGGAAGAGCTGGGCGAAATTGCGCTGGTGGACCCAGCGGGTGCCTTCCAGCGTGTCCACGCGGCCAAAGCCCGACGCCGGCGGGGTCAGTTGGGTGCGGGTGTCGTCCTCGTTCAGCCAGAGTTTGCCGTGGCCGCGCACGCTGTCCACGGCGCTCATAAACATGCCCGCGCCGCCCTGTTCGCGGTCGAGGTAGGAAATGGGCGAGCAGAGAATGTCCACATCGGGGCATTGCAGCATGCGCGCCATCGCCAGGTGGCCGCTGTTCTGCGGCCCCATGGGGATGCCGTGCATGTCGAACAGGTAGCCGTAGAAGAAGCAGGTCAGTTTCTTGCCGTGCGTTTCGTCCTTGATGACGTGGGCCATCATTTCCAGCGGCGCTTCCATGGCAATCTGCTTGTAGCGGTAGTAGTCGATGACCTGACGCTCGGCCACCGGGTCACGGAAGAGGCCCAGGGTGCTCTTGCGCATTTGATCGGCGGTCGGCACTTGGGCCTGCTCAAAGGTCATTTCCGGGTTGTTCCAAGCCTTGCGCAGCGCAGCGACCGAATCGTATTGCGTTTGGAGCCAGGTACGGAAGCCCGCATTCATGGCCGGGGAGAAATCGGAGAGGCGCGGCTCCCAGGAGCGCTCGTAAAACCATTCGCCAGTGTGCTGGCCGCAGGGGTGGTAGCCCAGCATGTTGTTGCCATATTTCGCCTCACAGTGGCGGATAAAAGCGCGCAGGTGTACCTGCATCTCGGCGCGCCAGGCCTCGGAGGCCATGGACATGCCAAGCGTCTGGCCGTCGTCGAAGAGCATGCGGTCATCGGGATGGCCCGCCAGCCAGGACTCGGGCGGGGCCATGCCGAAACGGGGCAGCAGCAGCCCCTGCGGGTCCTGCCGGAGCGTCGTTTCGATGCAACGGTCCACCTCGGCGAAATCGGGTTCCTGCCCCGCTTCGGGCCAGGGCATGCCGAGACTGAAACTGTAAAGGTGCACGCCCGCATCCCGTGCCAGCCGCACCTGCTGGACATAGGGCGACACGGGGTCCGTCTCAGCCGGGTAGATGGTCCACGGCCCGTTGATGTGCAGCATCATGAAATCCACCGCGCGCGGCTTGTCGGCCTTCATCCAGAGCGAGTAGGTGTACTTCTGCATGGCCTTGACCGAATAGCCGGTCTGAAACCAGTGCAGGTGCATGTGGTCGGTCCCGGCCTTGGTGATGTCGGTGCGCAGGCTTTGCTTGCCGCTGACCTTCGTGCCGGGGTCAAGCGCCCAGGTGGCGGAGGCCTCGGG
>CAIXUF010000610.1 GCA_903922535.1 Candidatus Hydrogenedentota bacterium | reverse complement strand
TCATTCGCAAGCACCCGACAGCCCCGCTGGACATCGTGACCGGCGTGGCCGAGGCGGCCATGGAGGCGGGACTTCACGTGGATTACGAGGAGGGCGGCTCACCGCCCATCGTTCCATCAATGTCCTCGTCTGAGCAACAGGCGGAAAAAGAGGCAGTGGCGATCGCCAACACCCCGCCTTTGGCCGCCGCCACAACTGCTCCAAAAGAGGAAAAGGCCCCGGAAGCGGCACCCACGCCATCCCCGGCGGAGGCAAAAGCTCCATAGCAGGATACAGTCAAGGCCCGGTGGACGCTGGTTCACCGGGCCTTTGTTTTATGTGGATCAAAACGCGGCATAAGCGGCAATTGCGTTTTCGTCCTGGAAACGGCGGTGGGTGGGACGTGGTTTTCTTAAGTCATGGACGGTATGGACTTTATGGACGGCATGGACGTTATGGACTTAACCCGGCGGGTGATTCGGATTTGTGTCCATTCTTCTCCGTAAAGTCCATGGCATTCATGGCTTCGGAAGACTCTTCCTGAAGCCGACAGCCGTTTGCAGGTTCATATCGTGGCCTTTGCGATCTTGTAGATCAGGGCGTGCCCGGGGAGTGCATGGGTGGGGAACATGTGAGCACACACGGAAGACGTTGCGCGCGGCTTTACGGCGGGCACCCTACGGAAGTTACTTCACCGGGACGGGCTGTTTTTGTTTTTCGCGGGTACGCTGGTCGAGTTCGGATTCGAACTTCTCGGCGTCGGAGATGGTCCGGTCGGTGACGACAATCAGGTGGAAGCCGTGCTGCGTGCTGATGATGTCGCTCAGCTTGCCCACCTCGGCGGTCCAGCAGTAGACATCAAATGCCGGGTCATAGGTGCCGCGCGGCGCCCATCCGAGGTCGCCCCCGCGGCGGGCGCTCATGGTGTCCTCAGAGTATTCCCGGGCCAGTGCGTCAAACTTCTCGCCCTTCAATATCCGTTCGCGAATCGAGGTGAGCGTCTGGAGCGCGCGGTTTCTGTCGGCCGGGTCGCTGGCATTGTACCGAATCAGTATGTGCTTGGCGCGGACACTTGAAACGTTGGCCCTGGGTTTCTGGTTGAACCACAGCGCGCCTATCATGAGGGCCAGAATGACCGCGACGCCCGCCCAGAGCAGACGTGTCCGGTCCCGGGGCTCCTCTTGGGCGGCGCGCTCCATGTCCTGATTCTCAACGGCCATTTGCATATCCTCCAGAAGGGCTCACCGAATGCGCTCCAAGCCGCCGTACAACCTCGAATAGAAGGTGATGACGATAAAGCCCACGAGGCCGGCAAGCACAAGCAGTATGCACACGCCCAACACCTTCATGGCGACCTGCGTGGCCGAACGGGCCTCGTCAAAGTGCCACTCGGCGACCTTGTGCAGTGAGCCCTCCAGATTTCCGCTCTTCTCGCCCACGAGCAGCATCTGGCGGCCCACGGGGCTCAGGCAGCGGCTTTGTTCAAAGGCCTCCACCAGGGTTCCGCCGTTCTTAACGACGGGCAGGCCCCTGAGCAGATCACGCTCCATAAGGGGGTTCATGGTCAGCGCGGCGGAGCGTTTGATGCATTCCACCATGCTCAAGCCGGCGCCGATGAGCAGCGCCATGCCCCTGAAGAAACGCGCGAGCGCGTATTTGCGGCTTATGGGCCGGATGGGCCACACGTAGGTCTTGATGAAACCCAGCATGTTCTGGAAGACGCCGATGCGCGCAAGCCCCACACAGGCGAGAAAGAGGACAAAGAGGGTTGCCATGGAGGCGGCCTGAAACATCAGGTAATGCCGAAAGTAGTCGGCGAAAGAGAAGGCACGCCCGCTCATGGGATCGATCCTGCCCACAATGCCCAGGGCGAAGGTGCCGAGAAACCATGCGGCGCCCAGTTGCATGGCGGGATAGGCCATGGAGGCAATCACGGAGCGCTTCATGACCTGCTGGTCCTCGTAGTAGCGTGCGAGGTCCTTGAGCATGACGTCGAGCCGTCCGCCAATCTCGCCGGCTGCCACGACCTCGACAAAGAACTCGGGCAGCATCTCGGATTCCATGCGGGCGGCATCGGCGAGCGTGGAGCCGTTCTTAATGGCGGTGTGCATGCGCCGGAGCATCAGGCTAATCTTGCGGGAAGGGGTCCCCCGGCCCAGAAGCTCCAGGCTTTGCAGGACCGGTATTCCGGCGTCGTAGGAGGTGGCGAGCTGCCTGCACATAGGCGCCATCTCCCCCGCGCTCAACCTTGTCGAAAAGAGTCCCATGTCGTCCTCCCTTGCGCGCCGGCCGCCCGCCGGGGGCGGACCGCCTACGCCTCCCGAGATTCGAGCCAGCGGGTGGCGTCGATGGCCGCCATGCACCCGCTTCCGGCAGCGGTAATGGCCTGCCGGTAGGTTTTGTCTTTCACGTCGCCGCAGGCAAAGACCCCGGGAATTTTGGTGTAGGTACTGTCCGGTTTGGCAACAATATAGCCCGTTTCATCCAAGTCCAGCACACCGACGAAGATGTCGGTGTTGGGCTTGTGTCCAATGGCCGCGAAATATCCGGCACAGGGCAGGTCGCGGGAGGCGCCGACGACGACATCACGGAGAATGACGCCCGTGACCCCCTCGGTGTCATTGCCGACGATTTCCTGCACCACGGAATTCCATTCGACCGCGATTTTGGGATGGTTTGCGACGCGTTCGGCCATAATGGGGCTTGCGCGAAACTTGTCGCGCCGGTGAACGACATGTACCCTGCTGGCAAACTTCGCCAGGAACAAGGCCTCTTCCATGGCCGTGTCGCCACCGCCCAGCACCACCACGGGCCTGTTGCGGAAACGCGGGAGCGCGCCGTCGCAAGTGGCGCACGCGGATACCCCGCGGTTCATGAATGCCTCTTCCGAGGGGATGCCCAAATACTTCGCGCTGGCACCGGTGGCGATGATCACGGCCCCGGCCTCAAAACATTCTTCTCCGGAAAAGACCTTCAGGGGATACCCGGAGAAATCCACGGCGGTTGCCGTCTTGTAGACGAAACGCGCGCCAAACTTCTCCGCCTGACGCCGGAACTCGTCCATCATGGCCGGACCGGTAATTCCGTCAGGATAGCCGGGGTAGTTCTCCACCTCGGTGGTCGTCATCAACTGTCCGCCGGGCAGGATGTCCCTGCTCAGTTCACCCTCAAGGCACAACGGGTCCAGATTGGCGCGGCCGCAATACAGCGCCGCCGTGTATCCGGCCGGGCCGGAGCCGATAATCAGCACCTTCTCCATGGTCAGTCTCCTTTGCCGCCGCAGGTCACTGGCGCATACCCGCGGTGCAGCGGAATCATTTTTCGGGCGCTGCCGGGGCGGCGGGTGCCGGTGCCGGTTCTGGGGCCGGAGCGGGCGGTGCCGCCGGCGTCG
>CAIXUF010000609.1 GCA_903922535.1 Candidatus Hydrogenedentota bacterium | reverse complement strand
GCTTCCGCAAAGGGAAAGCGGTGGTATGACCACCGCACTCAAAAAAAAGACCTACTTCGGCCATGGATAGGTGTCCGCCTTTACTGCCGCGTAGTTGGCGTCCAGGGCCGGGCCGAGCAGCAGCAGCGCGGCGATGCGCCGCGCGATGTTCATCACCTCGCGCGCCTCGTCGATGCTCAGCGAACGGCCCAGCACACTGCACTCGCGGTAGCTCAGCCACTTCTTGATCACCTGGTACCCGCCCAGCGTGTACTCCCACACGTTCTTCGGCACGTTCCGCCAGAACACGACGTCGTTCATCCACACATCGCAGGTCGTTTCCCCAAGACTGTCCAGCGCCTGTTGCGCGGTCAATCCCAGCGCCGCCGCGCCCGCTTCTATGGCGGCGCGCTCATCCGGGGTATAGGCCCGCTCCGTCAGTCGGCCCGATCCCGGCATCGTCACTTCACCCTGTCCGCCCCGGCCCCAGGACGCCCGCACTTCCAATTCATCGGCGTTCGGGTTTATGGAACCACCGCCCACCCGCGACACGACCGCAAGGGGTTTCATCTCCGTGCGCAACGCGCCCGATGTCACCCCGGCCACGGATTTCTCCGTGTCCATCAGCGCGGCAATCTCCCGGCCTAATGTCGCCGAGGTCTCCAGTTGCGGCTTCGTTATGGGGAGTGGAATCCGCGGCCAATCCTGGCGAAGGGCGGTAATGTTTTCCGTGGTGTATTGTGGAGTGTGCATGACAGCGCTGGAATGCAGGAAGACATTTTCGACAGAATCGCACTCCATTCCGATTATGTACTTCTGCAATGAAGGCGAGTTGTTGGGTTCCACGACGGGTGGATCAGCGTCAGTTGCAGAAAAGAGAGTTTCGCCGTTCACTTCATGGTTGAGAAACAGCGGGTAGAGGTTTGCTCCGCGTTCAATGATATGACGACAAGCCAACTGGTTTGTCACATAAGGGCGGTCAAACTCCTTACGATTCTGTTGGGCCGCCGTCAGCCAAAGATTTCCAACCCGAGCATGAGCCCAGTAGTCGCTGCGTTTTTCATCGAGAAGTTTTGTCTCAGGCTCCCAGTAGAGCCAACGGACATCAAAAGGCCGGTAGGCAAACCGAACAACGTTCTCCGGAATCTTGCCGCGATTATGCAGGTATTCGCGTATTTCTTCTGCAGAAAAGCGCTGCGTGCTTGTCATTGCGCACGGACAGAGGCGTCGCATCTCGTTATTGGATATGTTCTTGTCGAAATAGCGAGAAAGACGTTCTTCCAGCCGGTTTCGGTCGATATCAACAAGAAACTGATCGCGGCCTGTTTGTACTCCTGGAAAGGATACAGGGAACAGATCGGGCAGCTTGGGCCAGTCGAGATAACCGCCCGCAGTACTGACGGGCGTGAACGGCAGTCCGAGCGGCAGCGCGGGATCAAGCGGCGCGTAGGCGGAGCCCCTTTTCGGATTGACGGCTTCGAGCAGGTCTTCGCGTTTGTTCTTGCCCCAGAAATGGCGGAAACGCACGTTGGCTTGTTTCTTATGGGCTTTCTTGCGCAGCATCAAAGCGATGGCGGTGCCCACCTGAATGCCCACGGGGTGGGACTGGGTGGAAAAGACGCTGGGATCGGGATCACCCTCCGGTGTCAGTTTCCCTGTCTTGTATTTGTCGCCGTTAAGGCAGTCGATCCAGATGCTGTCGAACACATCCAGGTACTTCTCGCGCATGCCGGTGTGGGAGAGGCCGTCCAGCCATGAATAATTGGAGATGAAACAGACAATGCCTTCCTTGGTGTCGTCGATGATCTTGTGCTCGGCCATGCGGAAGAAGCGGATGTACAGCTCGTTCAACCCCTGCCCCTGCGGCTTGGGGGCCAGTTTGGTGGTGCGGTAGGCCGTGCTCAGATCGCGCTCCTCGCCCATGGCGGTGCCGGCATAGCCGTTGTAGGGGGGATTGCCGAGGATGACGAGAATCTTCTTGTTGCGTTTCACCTCGTCGGCAAGGTCGTGCTCCTCCTGCATCTCCGGGAAGACAAGCTGGGTCTTGGGATCGTTGAGGGGGTCCCATCCGGTGAGCGCGTTGGTGAGGTAGACGGCCACGCGCTCATCGGGTCCGGCGTGGTGCGACAGGGGCGCGCCCAACCTTTGCAACAGCAGGCTGAGCTGCAAATGCGCCACGACAAAGGGCGCGGGCATGATTTCGAAACCAAAGACCCGGTTCCTGGCCGCCTCTTTCAAGTCCTGCGCCACCAGCGCGTCGCCGCCGTTCTCGCGGAGCCTTTCGGCGATGACACGCAGCACCTCGACCAGATAGGCGCCCGTGCCGCAACAGGGGTCAAGAATATACACATCGGGATCGGCAAGGCCGTCGGGGCGGTCCAGTTCATCGCGAAGCACGGCATCCACCCGCGCCACCATGTACTCGACGATCTCAGGGGGCGTGTACCAGACGCCCAACTCCTTGCGCAGCTCGGGATCGAAGCTTTGCAGGAAGGGCTCGTAAAAGTACTGCACCGCATGGATCTCGTCAAACTTCTTGAAGAAGGCGTCGCGGTCCACGCGGTTGAGCACGGCGGCGGCCCAGTCCAGCGGCTCGACCAGTCCCAGCGGCTGGAGGTGGGCGGGATCGGCCACCTGATGAAAGAGGGCGCGGATCATGGGGACGTGAAGTGTCCAGGCGGCCTGTTTCCAGTCGAACTTTCCCGCCGTGTTCTCTTTGCACCACAACACCCACGCGGAGAAAACGCCGTAGAACAGGGTTTGCACGAGCGTGGAGCGGAAGAAATGCTCCCCCTTGTCACCTTTGAAAGAAAGCCCCAGGGTCTGTTCAAGCGCATCACGCAGCGGCTGTAGCGCATCCAGTTCGGAATGTTCAATGCGGACCTTGGCGTCGCGGGCATAGGAGGCCAGGAACCATGCAACGGCCTCGGGCGTGGCCAGCGACGCGGCATGGAGCATGACACGCATCAGGTATTCAGTCAGTCGTTCGCCGTGCTGTTCGGCGGCTTTCTTCGGATGGTCCAGCATGGTCCAGAAGGACGGCTCATCCTTGGCCATGGAGTAGGCTTCGAGCATGGCGGGCTGGCCCTGCGCGTCGTGGCCCATAAGCACGAATTCGCGGCAGTTGGTGACCAGCACCTGACGGTAATGCGTCAGGTATGCGGCGACCTGCGCGCCTTTTGCGATCTTGACGACGTCGTCCTTGAGTCCCTTGACCTCAATGGCACCGCGCTCCGGGAGCTGTCCGGGCGGCATTTGGTCCGCGCCATGCTTGGGAATTTGGCTTGCGGCGAAGATGCCGCCGTCCGGAATGCCCGCGCCCTGATTGGCCAGGTGGATGATACAGTGGGTCTTGGGCTTGAGCGTGGCGCCGATGGCGTTAAGAAGCGCCGACAGTGCGGGGTAATAGGAAGTTTCAGCGACCCCGGCCCCCGAGCCATGGATCTGGTGCAGGTCGTGAAAGTACTGCTCGACAGGATTGCCTTGGCGCATGTATGTCCCCACGCTGTGATACCGCATTGCGGTTAAAACAAACACGGGCAATTATATCCACGCGCGCCCCCCACGGCAACGCACGCTCACGTAACACGGCTTTTTTGTTGAGTGCGGTGGTCATACCACCGCTTTTCTTCGCCGGGGCCATGCCCCGGCGGCGGAAGCATAGCTTCCGCAAAGGG
>CAIXUF010000608.1 GCA_903922535.1 Candidatus Hydrogenedentota bacterium | reverse complement strand
CATGAAGCAGAAGTTGAGCATTGCAGACCTGGACCTCAAGGGCAAGACCGTCCTGATGCGCGTTGATTTCAACATCCCGCAGAACGCGGACGGCACCGTGCGCGACGACACGCGCATCCGCGCCGCGCTCAAGAGCATCAACTACGTGCGGGAGCAGGGCGGAAAGCTCGTGCTCATGTCCCACCTGGGCCGTCCGAAGAAGGTGAAGGACGATGCGGCAAAGCTGGCGCTGCTGAAGATGGACCCCATCGCCGATCATTTGCGCAAGCTGGTCGGCGGCAACGTGACCAAGCTTGACGACATCGTCGGGCCCGTGGTCGAGGCGGCCGTCAAGGCGATGCAGCCCGGCGACATCATCCTGCTCGAAAACACCCGCTTTAACCCGGGTGAAGAGAAGAACGACCCCGAGCTGTCCAGGCAGCTCGCCGCGCTGGCCGATGTGTACGTGTCCGACGCGTTCGGCACCGTGCATCGCGCCCACGCCTCCACGGAGGGAGTCACCCACTTTATCGGCCAGAGCGCCGCGGGCTTCCTGGTGGCCAAGGAAATGGAATATTTCGGCCGGGTGTTGACCAATCCGGAGCGTCCGCTGGTGGCCATCCTCGGCGGAGCCAAGGTTTCTGACAAGATTCTTGTCATCGACAACCTGCTCAACCTCGTGGACACGCTGGTCATCGGCGGGGGCATGACCTACACGTTCATGAAGGCGCAAGGCATGGAAATAGGCAAGTCTCTCCTCGATCCGGACGGCATCGAGGTCGCCAAGAGCGCCATGGCCAAAGCTGCGGAAAAGGGCGTGAAGCTTCTGCTCCCGGTCGATTTCGTGGTTGCCGACGCCTTCTCCAACGACGCGAACACGCAGACCGTCAAGGCCGACGGCATCCCCGCCGACTGGCAGGGCCTCGACATCGGCCCGGAGACGATCAAGCTGTTCTCCGAAGTGATTGCCAGCGCCGGCATGGTCGTGTGGAACGGCCCGGTCGGCGTGTTTGAAATGCCCAAGTTCGCCGTGGGCACCCGTTCACTGGCCGAGGCCATGGCCGTGAGCAAGGCCACGACGATCATCGGCGGCGGCGACACGGCCGCGGCGGTGGTACAATTCGGGCTTGAGGCGAAAATGTCCCACGTTTCCACGGGCGGCGGCGCGTCGCTCGAGATGCTTGAAGGCAAGGAGCTCCCCGGCCTTGCCGCATTGACAGACAAACCGGACGGGTGCTGCTGCAGCGGATGCTGCGGCTGAGCCCCGTTCAAAACCTACCCGCGCTCGGCCGCATGCGGCACCTGCGGCGCGCTGGGCACGGGCGAATTGAAAAGGAATAGGTGTTATGCCACTGGCCAAAGAGAAGAAGCTGGAGCTGATCAAGCTGCACGGCAAGACCGAGGTCGACACGGGTTCGCCCGAGGTGCAGGTCGCGATGCTCACCGAGCGCATCAACCACCTCACCGAGCACACCAAGGTTCATGCGAAGGATTTCGCCTGCCGCCGCGGCCTGCTCAAACTGGTCGGCAAGCGCCGCAACCTGCTCAACTACGTCAAGAAGAACGACGTTGAGCGGTACCGCGCGCTCATCAAAGTACTGGGCCTGCGCAAGTAATCCGGGGCCGGAGCGGCCCTGCGCCGCTCCGGCGCCGCTATTTCGCGGACCCCCACAAACGGGCCAAAAGCCCCGCGCCGCGCGCGTCCAAGTGACCCGCGCGGCCCTGTCATGAATGGAAAAGGGAAAGCAGAACGCAATGAAAAGCATGTGGAAAGACTCTACGGGAGCCGTTCCATCACACAGGAGCCATTGATTATGGTAGAACGTCTCTCAGTCATGGTCGGATCGGACGAAATCGAGTTCGAGACCGGCCGAATCGCAAAACAGGCCCATGGGGCCGTCATTTGCCGCAGCGGCGACACAATGGTCCTTTCGGCCGTTGTGACGGCGTCCGAAGGCAAACCGGGGCAGGATTTCTTCCCGCTCACCGTCGATTACCGCGAAAAATTCTACGCCGTGGGCCAGATTCCGGGGAACTTTTTCCGCCGCGAGTCCCGTCCGTCGGAGCGTGAGATCCTCGTTTGCCGGCTTACGGACCGCCCCCTGCGGCCGCTGTTCGCCAAGGGCTTTGTCAACGAAACGCTCGTCTGCCAGACGGTGCTGTCGGCT
>CAIXUF010000607.1 GCA_903922535.1 Candidatus Hydrogenedentota bacterium | reverse complement strand
TTGAAAATCGGCGATCACACCCGGCAAAGCGTAACCGAATGCGGTGGAAGTCGGACCGCCCCGTCATGCACATCCAGGGACACCTGTCGCGGCAACACGCGGTCCGGGGCATCCACGTCGTTGAAGGCGTCCGGCCCGTCCCCGGCCAGAACCTCGGCCGCCACGGGTCCGCGCAGCACCCGTCCGGTGATGTCGATTCGGCACACCAGTTCCTCCACAGGGTGCCGATTCACCAGCGACAGGATCAGCGTCTTGCGTTCGGAGTCCGTCGTTGCCGCCGCGTCCAGCGCGGGAACGGACTGACCGGCGTGTTCGAACGGGTCGCTGGTGGACCAGCAGTCCGCCACGCAAGGAGCGAGGCTATCGCCATACATGCGCATCACGTGAAACGTCGTCCGCTTCACGACTCCCTGCGGGTGCACGTAGAGCGGCCCACGCGCATTGACACCAGGTGCCAGGCACGCCATCCTAACGGACCGGGGGTGACGCAGACAAGAATTCAGGAAACATGCTGAGAAGACCGCATCCGCCATCGTGTAGGTGGCGTTGAGGTCGTTCTTGTCGCGCGCGGCGACATCCCCGAACACGGCATTCCCCAGGCTCGGATGATGCCAGCCGCGCAGGTTCCACTCGTCGAACGCAATGGCCACACGTCCCTCCAGCCCTGAGACCTTCAGAAGTCCCTCCGCCGTGCGGATCATGTCCTCCGGCTGGACCGAGCGCATCATGCACATCGCATAGTCCGATACCTTGTTCTCAAACTGCAGCGGATCCCAGTAGTAGTGAATTGAGATGTACGACAGCATCCCGCCCGCTTCGCGGAGGAGCGGAAGCGTCCAGTCCGTATCCGTCAAAGCTGCGGCCAGAAGGTGGATGGACGAATCGACGCGGAGCATCATTTTGGCCGACTCGGTCACGAACGCGGCCCACTCCGGAGCCTTCTTAACCCCGATCTCGTAACAGCCCCAGTTCTCGTTGCCTATGGACCAGTACTTCACGTTGTGCGGATCGGGATGCCCGTTCTCCGCGCGCAGCCTCGCCCATTTGCCCAGGCGTCCGTTGCAATACTCAACCCAGTCGCTCATTTCCTCTTCGGTGCCGGTTCCAGCGTTCGTGCAGATGTACGGTTCCGCGCCGATCGCACGGCACCAGGCAACGAACTCATCCGTCCCGAACGTGTTCGGTTCCTCGACGCGCCACGCTTTGTCGTAGACCGGCGGGCGATCCGGCCCCACGCCGTCTTTCCAGTGGTACGCGCTCACAAAACACCCGCCGGGCCAGCGGACGATTGGAACCCGCAGTTCCCGCAGGGCCGCGATCACATCTTTTCGGAAGCCCCGCGCATCCGCGAGCGGAGAGCCTGGCTCGAACACACCGCCGTAGACTTGGCGATGAAAATGCTCAAGAAATTGACCGAAAATCATCCGGTCGAAAGGGACCGCATCCCGGGCCGGGTCCACGCGAACGTGCGCCTGCATAAGATGGTTTCTCCTTTACCGTCCAAGTATTCAAACGCCCTGATACTATTGCCTTTCCCCGAACACTGCAAGCATCGCACCAAAGACAATGATGCGGGATGAGACTTGAAACCTG
>CAIXUF010000606.1 GCA_903922535.1 Candidatus Hydrogenedentota bacterium | reverse complement strand
AGTTACCCACAGATTCTGACGAAGAAGCCTTTTTTGAAGAACCTGTGCGATATGTGCAACATGTGGATCACAATTGAAAGGGGCCAAGTGGCTGACGCTGGGTTCATTGCTTGCCATAACGGGATCCATGTGACTCTGTCGCCCGCGCCGACCGTGCAGAAGTGATCCTGCGCGTTCCGTTTGATCACTGATTGGATCGCAATAGGAGGTTTATGACCGCCTTGAGACCCGGAATGCTTAATCTCGTTCTCTGCGCCATATGCATTGTTGGAATTGTCCCGGAGTGCTTTGCTTTGGGAACTGAAGAGAAGAACTATCTGGACGAAATTCGAAGTCGAATCGTTCAGCCGCTCCTGGAACAGAGCACGGATGCCGGACTCGTCAAGCGGCTTGCAAAGGCCATGCGTCCTGACGGGAGTTGGCGCGATATCGATTATCAGGACAAGAACCGGGCCGACTGGAAAGCACCACAACATCTCACGAACCTGACGACGCTTGCGCTGGCATTCAAATCGCCCAAGTCGCCGCTCCACAATGACAGCGGCCTCGGGCACGCCCTTTTCGCAGGCCTCGATTATTGGCTCGCCCACGATTTCCAGAATCCGAACTGGTGGCACAACTGCATCGGGGTTCCGCAAAAACTGGGCCGGGTTCTCCTTCTGCTGGACAGTGACCTCACCGCCGGCCAACGATCGAAGGGACTCGAAATCCTGGAACGCGGCAAGCTGGGCATGACCGGTCAGAACCTCGTTTGGCTGGCCGAGATCACGTTGACGCGCGGCCTTCTGGAGGGAGATTCCGGCCTTGTGGACAGTGCGTTCAAGCGTATCGTCGGCGAGATCAATATCACGGGCGGGGAAGGCATTCAGCCCGATTTCAGTTTTCACCAGCATGGCGCATGCCTGTACAATCACGGCTACGGCGCGGACTTCGCCGTCGATTGCGCGCGGTTGGCCGGTATCGCCGCGGACACGCGGTTTTCTTTCCCGCGCGTGACCACCGACCTTCTCGCCAGTTACGTCCTGGACGGCTCGCAATGGATGGCATACGGGGCCGCCGAGGACTACGGGGCCGATGGCAGGGAAATCGCCAGGCGGGGAGAAACGGCCGGGTACCTGCTGGAAGCCGCAAAGGACCTCCTCAAGCTGCCCACAGGCAGAGAGACTGAATTAACCGCGCTGAAGGCCCGGATCGCGGACCGGGCGGCGGCTCCCCTGGAAGGCAACCGCCACTTCTGGCGCTCCGATCTCATGACGCACATGCGCGCAGGCTATTATGCCTCCGCCCGAATGTATTCGACGCGCATGGACAATACGGACGATCCGCACAACGACGAGGGAGTCAAGAGCCACCACATCGCCGATGGATGCAATTTCCTCCTCGTGTCCGGGCGCGAATACCAGGATATCTTTCCCGTATGGGACTGGCAGAAGATCCCCGGCACGACCGTCGAACAGACGGGCGCGTTCAAGGGCAGCCCGCGCAGTAAGGGAACGAAAGACTTTGTCGGGGGCGTTTCCGACGGGCGATACGGCGCGGCGGCCTTCGACTTTGAACGAGACGGACTTCAGGCGCACAAGGCATGGTTCTTTTTCGATCAGGAGTATGTCTGTCTGGGGGCCGGCATTGCCTGCAATTCGCCGAACCCGGTCCTTACGACGGTGAACCAGTGTTATCTGCGCGGTGACGTCACTGTATTTGGCCCCGAGGGGAAGAGCCTGCTTCCAAAAGGGGCACACAAACTGACCGCGCCGACAACCGTCTATCATGATAATGTCGCCTACATCTTCCCGTCGGATGCGCATCTCACGCTCCGCAACGCGTCCCAGGAGGGAAGCTGGCGCGCCATCGCGAAATCCCTTCCGACAGACCCCGTTTCCCGTGACGTTTTCACCCTCTGCATCGACCACGGCAACACACCGCAGGATGTTTCATATTCTTATGTCGTGTGCCCCTCCGTGGACAGACAACAGGCAAGGGAACGCGCCAAGAAACCGGGGGTGGAAGTGCTCGTCAACACGACAGCCCTCCAAGCCGTGAGGCACCGGACACTGAGACTCGCGCAGATTGTGTTTTACAAATCGGGCAGCCTTGCGGTTGATGAGAACACCACCGTCGAGGTGGACAGCCCATGCCTGTTGATGGTCCAGCAGCTTGATGATGGAATCCGGTTGTCCATTTCCGATCCCACACAGCAACTCAGTACAATTGCGCTCAAGGTGTCCGGCCCACCGCACGGCAATGAAAACGCGCATGATTCCGCAAGCGGTGTCAGCAGCGTCTCATTGACGCTTCCCACGGGCGCATACGCCGGGCAGAGTGTCGTGCGCACACTGAGAAAAGGTGATGAAAAGAAGGAGTAACCCGTCTTGGAACGGGCAGCCGTTTCACGGCCGAAACACAACTCAACCGCAATTCATGAAGCAAGACAAACAACAGCGTCTCCGTCCGTGAATCGGACATGGACGCAGGAAAGGGTGAGGCATGGTGAACCTGTTGGCAACGGCCAGTCTGGCACTGGTCATGGCGTGCGGCGCGGCATCGGGAGGACAGGGCGTTTCACCGACGGAAGCGGAAATGACCGAGGCGCGCGCGTGGGCGGCCTCGGCATTTACGGCGGCGTCGCCGGTGTTTTCGTTTTCCTATGATGGGCACCCATCAACAAAAACGCTTGCCGGCTGGAACGTGAAAACGGAAGCGGCCCCGAGCGAAAACCAGCGGGTCGAGCGAACCATCACCTTCACGGATCCCCAGACACGCCTCGAAATCCGCTGCACGGTGGTTGAGCACGCCGATTTTCCGGCCGTTGAATGGGTGATTGCCCTGCATAACCGCGGCGACAAGGACACGCCGATCCTCGACGGCATCCGCCCTTTGGACTGGCGCGCGCCGTGGTCCGAGAGCGGCGCGACAATCCACTATTCCCTTGGCGATTCAAACGACGAAAAGAGCTTCTCCCCCGTCACGAAGCGCCTCGCGCCCGGCGATCCCACGCCCTTTGTGCTGGCCCCAAAAGGTGGACGTTCCTCCGAGGAGTACATGCCGTTTTTCAACGTCGAGGGACAGGGCCGGGGCGCGGTGTTGGCTGTGGGCTGGTCGGGCCAGTGGGAAACAGGATTTGATTATGCCAACGGTCCACAACTGCGCATAACTTCGGGCATTCAGACCACGCACCTGCTACTGCATCCCGGTGAGACCATCCGCACGCCGCGCATGCTGCTCGTGTTTTGGCAGGGCGACGACCCGCTGCGCGGCAACAACCTGCTGCGGCAACTGCTCATGACGCATTACCTGCCGCGCCGCAACGGCGAACTCGTGCTGGCTCCGATTTGCGCGTCCGTCGGCGAAGTTGACCCCGACGGGTCCTACGAAGGTCCGCACATCCGCGCGATGGTTCCGCGCGCCAAACGCGGCATCGAGGTATTCTGGTCGGACATGGACCCGCAGCAATGGTATCCCGGCGGCTTTCCGGACGGCACGGGAACGTGGGAGCCGGACCCGGCGAAATATCCGCACGGGCTGAAACCCATCGGCGACGCGGCCCATGCCGCGGGTATGCAATACCTCCTCTGGTTTGAGCCGGAACGCGTGGCGAAGGGGTCCTTTATTGCCCGGGAACACCCGGACTGGGTAAGCAACGGAGAAAACGGCGGATTGTTTCGGCTGGACCTGCCTGAGGCCCGCGCGTGGATCACGGACTATGTTGATGTGCAGGTAAGCGCCGCCCAACTGGACTGGATGCGCTGGGATTTCAACATCCAACCGCTGTCCCACTGGAGAAAGAAGGACGCGCCGGACCGGCAGGGCATCACCGAGATTCACTATATCGAAGGCCTGTACGCCATGTGGGACACGCTGCGATCGCGTCATCCCGGACTGGTGATTGACTTGTGCGCAAGCGGCGGACGCCGCAATGACCTTGAAAGCCTCATGCGCGGCGTGCCGCTGTGGCACAGCGACATGCCCTGTCTTGCCAAGCCAAAGCCCGCCGCCGACCAACTGCAGAATGGCGGGTTGTTCCGGTGGATTCCCATGCACGGTTCCGGAATGTTTGAACTGGAGCCTGCGTATGCGTTCCGCAGCAACATGACCACCGGCAATATCCTGTGCACCATGAACGACAAGGCCGCAGCAGGCGACCCCGGTCCGGACGACCCCGTGGTGCGCTCCGTGGCGCTGTACAAGAAGACCCGCCCGTACTTCTTGGGCGATTTCTACCCGTTGTTTCCGCACGATGCCGCCGAAACCGTCTGGTACGGCTACCAGTTTCATCGGGCGGATCTTGACGCGGGCATGGCCCTGATCTTTCGCCGGGAACAGTGCGCCGACGCCAACGCCATCATTCCCCTCAAAGGCCTTGTGCCGGAATGGAAGTACGAGCTGCGCACGGAAGACTCGCCGGACACGCGCATCATGACCGGTCGGGAACTTGCCGCGTGCCGCATTACCGCGCCCGCGGCGCCGTCCGCTGTCATCATCTACTACAAAGCAATCCCTTAGCGGCGCACGACAGCGACCATGAAGGGGTCCGGAGTCGGGCGATGCAGAGAGCGATCAATGATTACGCCTGACCGTACTTGCGTGTGAACGCCGCATTGAGGGCGACTTCGTCCTGAAACTGCTGGAACATCCCCACGATGACCGCGTCGGTCTTCTTGATGTTCTCGAAGGCCCAGCGAAACGCCTCGCCCACGGCATCCGGCGAGTCACAGCGCCGACCCGCCGCGAGAATCTTGAATGCAAGGCACGGTTTGTCGACCTGCCGGATTACGGCAGTCATTCGGGGCGGATCGGATTCGACGAACGGTTCGCCGAAGGTGATCTGGCCGAGTTCTTTCTGCATCTCCTCGCGGGTGCGCGTGAGATGATGGAAGCAGGTCATGAAGAAGTCGTTCTCCCAGCCCTCGTCGGCCATACGCTTGACGTTATCCGGATTGTGGGAGGAGACACCTGCCAGGACGCCCATGTCGTGCGCCTTCTTGACAAAATCATGGACCTTCTGCGCCTCACCCGAGCGGAACAGGGAATCGGTCACGCCGCCGTGGTGGGACAGCGCGATCGGCTTCAATTCCAGGATACGCGCCGCGGACAGACCGCCGAAGCTCTCCGTGGTCAGGCAGACAAACTGGAGTTTGCTGTCCGTCCTCCACAGCAGATCCAGCACCTTCTCGACCTTCTCGGTGGGGTCAAACTGAAAGGTGTTGATCCCCTGCTCCTCCGAGTGTCTTAGGAATTCGACCGTCCGCTCTACCGTGAAGTACTCGCGCATGTGGGTGGACAGGTTGCTTGTGGCATGCGAGTATCCCCCAACGGGATTGTATCCCGTGAGGAGCCGCGTCACGGTGTGCTTGCCCAGTTGGATGGTTGGGAGAAGTTCCGCGGGATTCGGAACTGCGCCCGGGTCGTCCGCGGCGCCCGCCGTTGCGGCCGCGACCGCGGCACACAAACCTGCCTGTCCCATGAACTCCCTGCGATTCACGCGACGCCCGTCGTGTTTCGTGTCCATGCTGGTCTCCTTCTCGTGGAACGCCGCTCTTTCGGGCGCGTTCTTCTAGTCAAAGAAATGGATCGCCTCAAGTTGACGTTTCAGATCGTCCATTTTCTCGGGCGGAAACGACACCATGGGACTGCGCGGCATGCCCGCGTCAAAGCCAAGCAGGCGCATGATGGCCTTTTCGCACGCGAGATTGCCGCCGTTGCGGAACAGGATCTTGATGACGGCGTTGGCTTTCCACTGGAACCCGCGTGCCGTGCTGAAATCGCCCGCCTGCATGGCATTGTAGATGCCCGCGATGTTCCGCATCTGATAGTTGTAGGTCGAGCCGATGCCGCCGATCGCACCCGTGCACAGTCCGTCGAACAGCATCTGGTCGGAACCGTTGAAGACGCGGAACCGGCCCTGCGCCGAGTCGAGCATTGACCACAGGAAGAACATATCCGAATCGGTGAATTTCATGCCGGCGACGCCCGGAACGCTGGTAAACGCGTCCACCAGTTCGTCCGCGGTTAGATACACGCCCGTCAAGGCCGGGATATGGTAGTAGAAGGTCGGCAGCTCGGCCGCTTCGGCGATGCCGCGGATGTGCTGGAGCATGCCGGCGAGCCCCACTTTGTAGTACACCGGCGGGATGCTCGAAACGGCGGCCGCCCCCGCCTTGCGCGCATCGGCGGCAAGCGCGGCGGATTCCTGTGTCGAAACCGCGCCAACATGCACCATGACAGGCACCTGGCCCGCGACGGTTTCGATGACCGTCCTTGCGACAAGCTTGCGCTCGTCCGGCGTGAGCAGGAGTCCCTCGCCCGTGCTCCCGCATACAAAGAAGCCGCAGGCCCCCTGCTCGATTTGCCAGGCCACCATGCGGCGAATCGTGCTGACATTGACCGCGCCACTGCTGTCATAAGGCGTAATGAACGCCGGCATAACGCCCTTGATTTGCTCCAACGAAAACGGCATAACAAACCCTTTCTGTCTTCAGTCTCCCGCCTACAGCCTTATCTGTCTGCCCGATGCAGAACTTTCTTCGCACGCCAGCATGAGTGCGAGAGTCTCCCGTTCTTTGCACGGCGGCATTCCATAGACCTCTTCTCCTCGCAGACTCCTTAGCGCGTGGTCAATCTCGGCCACGTACATTTGCTCGAAATCATAGTCCTTCAGTTCAACCGTACGCCAATCGGCTTGTCCGAGAAACTGCGGTCCCGCATACGCGCACACCCGCAACGACTGCCAATCCCATTCCATGGCGCCGTTCTCGCACATGATCCTGCGGTAGACATTGAACGGGCGTTGGAACATGTCCTCATGCACAATTAGTGAAACGCCGCATTCCATGTCCATGAGAACGTCATACACATCGCAGGCGCCCGCGTCCGTCTCAATCGCGGAGCAGCGCCGGCGCGCCATGCAGGTCAGCGCGTTTACCCGTCCAAAAAGATGCGTGAACAAGTGAAACTCGTGGGGCAGCATGTCAAAACACATCCCGCCCTCGGAACGTTTCGACGCGTAGAACCCTCGATAGTCCTCCTGGGGATGCCAGTCCGCCACGTGCTGTCCCACGTGCGAGATCGCGGCCAACGGCTTTCCTAGGATCCCCTCGCGAAGCATCCTGGCAATTTCCCCGTGGATGGCGTTGTGGAGGTAGGTCATGCTGGGTGCGATGAACACATTCGCCGTTTCCGCCCGCGCAATGACGGCGTCCGCCTCATTGAGGGTCATCGTGAGGGGTGATTCGCAGAACGCGGGCACGCGCGCATCAATACAGCGCAGAAGATAATCGGCGTGCAGGTGGGGCGGAAGACAAATCAGCGCAAATTCCGGCGACCTTGCAAGCGCCTCCTCGAAATCGCCGCAGGTTTCCACCTGCAATTCGGATTCCATGCGCTTTCGCCGCTCTTCCCTGATGTCAATGGCAACAATGTCACGATGACCCAACGCGTGCAGGCATCGCGCCCGCCGGCGTCCCATGGAACCGCATCCCGCTATCAGGAATTTCATAAGAACCTCCACCGGGAAAATAACATCTTCAACCGCGCCATTCAAATGGGATAAACTAGCGCCCGGAGGCGACCATGACCAACGAATCGCAAACTGAAGGACTTTACCGGCACGCCAAACAGCGGATACCGGGCGGAACGCAACTGCTCAGCAAACGGCCCGAGATGTTCGTGCCGGACGTGTGGCCCGCTTATTACCGCGAGGCCCGCGGCTGCGAGGTGTGGGACCTCGACGGCAGGCACTATTTCGACATGACGCACAACGGCGTCGGATCGTGCCTGCTGGGCTATGCCGATCCCGACGTGACGCGCGCCGTCACCGAACGGATCGCCCGGGGCAGCATGTGCACGTTGAATTCGCCGGAAGAGGTGGAACTGGCGGACGCCCTGTGCTCCATTCATCCGTGGGCCGAGCAGGTGCGTTTCGCCCGCTGCGGCGGCGAGACCTGCGCGATGGCGGTGCGGATCGCCCGCGCCACCACCGACCGGTCGGTCGTTGCCATTTGCGGCTATCACGGCTGGCAGGACTGGTATCTTGCGGCCAATCTTGGACAGGACGATTCCCTGCGGGGGCATCTTCTGCCGGGACTGGCCCCGCTGGGCGTGCCACGCGAACTGCGCGGCACGGCAGTGACGTTCAATTACGGCGACCGGGCGGCATTTGACGCGATCGTGGCCGAACACGGTGATCGGCTTGCCGCGGTCATCATGGAGCCGTGCCGTTACAGCGATCCCGAGCCGGGCTACCTTGAATATCTCCGCGACAAAGCCCACCACGCGGGCGCACTGCTGATATTCGACGAGATCACCATCGGGTGGCGGCTTTGCCACGGGGGCTCTCACCTGCGCTTCGGCGTCAATCCGGACATCGCCGTGTTTGCCAAAGCGCTCGGCAACGGCCATCCCATCGGCGCCGTCATCGGGACAAAGCAGGCCATGGACGGGGCGCACGGCTCGTTTATCAGCAGCACGTATTGGACGGAAGGGGTGGGTCCGGTGGCGGCACTCGCCACGCTGCGCAAGTTGCAGGAAAACGATGTGACGACGCATGTGGCGCACATCGGCGAATTGATGAAGGAGGCCTGGCGGACCACGGGGATGCGGCACGGACTGCCGGTAAATGTGGCCGAGGGGTATCCGTGTCTTGCGCACTTCGCTTTTGACCACCCGCACGCCAATGAACTGAAAACGATCTATATGACGCGGATGCTGAAACATGGTTTTCTGGCGGGTCCGGCCATCTATCCGACCCTTGCCCACACCGGGGAGATTGTGTCCCGTTATGCGGAGGCTTTGGACGTTGTGTTTGCAGAAATCGCCGGGGCGGTCGACAAGAACAACTGGTCAGCGCTGCTGGAAGGTCCGCCGGCGCACCAGGGCTTCCGGCGGTTGCTGTAAGCCATGACGGGACTCTTTTTGCTCAAAGGCTTCACGATCGGGCTCTCCATCTCCGCACCTGTCGGTCCGATGGGATTGCTGTGCATACGCCGGACGCTCGCGTCCGGGCGAATGTGCGGTGTGGTTTCGGGGTTGGGCGTTGCCACCGCGGACGCTTTCTACAGCAGCGTGGCGGCGTTTGGCCTTGCCGCCGTGTCCAACGTGCTGCTGGACTGGCGACTCCCCTTGCGGCTCGTGGGGGGAATCGTGCTGTGCATGCTGGGAGCGCGCATATTCTTTGAAAAAGTGGCGGTGGAGAGAAGAACGGCAGCCCCTTCCCCTGCCGGTCTGTTGACGTCGTATTCATCCATGCTGGCGCTGGCCCTCTCGAATCCGGTCGGCATCCTCTTCTTTACGGCGGTTTTCGCGGGCTGGGGACTGGCCGACACCGGCGGCAATTTTACCGGAGCGCTGTTGCTGGTGTGCGGTGTCTTTTTTGGCTCACTGTCCTGGTGGATCCTGTTGAGCACAGGCGTTCATCTCCTCGGGTCGCGCCTGTCGCCGACCATCCTGAGACGGGTAAACCAGTTGTCGGGTCTTTTGATCGCCCTTTTTGGTATTCTTGTCCTTGCCCATCTACGGGCATGACATGGAAAGGCGCATCGCCATGGAACGGAACATACGGCTGGCCATGCTGGGGATGGTGGACGGGAACGGACACCCCTGGTCTTGGAGCGCCATTCTCAACGGCTATGATCCGCACGAGATGGCCAAATGCCCGTACCCTGTGATTCCCCAGTACCTGGGCCAGCAGCCACCATCCTCTTTCGGAACCTGCGGCGCACAGGTGACGCACATCTGGACGGACGACCCCGCGGACGCGCCGAAGGTGGCGGCGGCTTCGCTTATCCCCAATGTAACAGAGCGGGCCGAGGACGTCATCGGGGAAGTCGATGCGGTGATCATCGCGACGGACAAAGGCTGGGAGCACGTGGAACGGTGCCGCCCGTTCGTCGAGGCGGGACTGCCCATTTTCGTCGACAAGCCCCTTGTTGACAACGCGCGGGATCTTGGGGTCTTCCGCGAATGGACAGCGGCGGGCGCGCGCATCCTGAGCAGCAGTTGCATGGCGTACGCAAAGGAGTTCCTGCCGTACCGTTTGTCGACGCACGAACTAGGGCAAGTCCGCTATGCGAGCGTGACAACGCCCAAGTCCTGGGAGCGTTACGGCATCCACGCCCTGTCGGCGATCCATCCCATTCTGGGCCCTGGGTTTGTCAGCGCGCGCAACGGGGGGACCGCCGAACAAAACGTGGTCCATTTCAAACACGCCTCGGGTGCGGACGTGGTGGTTGCCGCCATTGATGACATGTACGGCGGCTTTGGCTGCCTCCAATTATGCGGAACTGCGGCGTCGGTTCAGGTCCAGTTCAAGGACACGTTTTACGCGTTCAGGGAGCAACTGCTGGACTTCGTGCGCTTCCTCCAAACAGGCGTGCCGCCCTATCCGTTCTCCGAAACCGAAGAACTTATGAAGATGGTGATTGCAGGAATCCTGAGCAGGGAAAAAGACGGAGCAGAGATCCGCTTGGCGGACATCTAAGACATCGCAAGGAGAGGTTCATGTCCTCGTTGGATAAGTTCTCATTGTCTGGAAAGGTGGCGGTCATTACCGGCGGAGCCGGGCTATACGGCCGCCAGATCGTGCGTGCGGTCTCTGAAGCCGGCGCGGAGACCTATATGGCATCGCGCAACCTTGATGCGCTCAAGGCGCTGGCGGACACGCTGGCCGCGGAAGGGCTCCGTATTCACCCCGTGCAGTTTGACCAGGGCGAAGAGGCATCGGCACTTGCGCTGCGCGATCACATCTTGGAACACAGCGGGCGCATAGACATGCTCGTGAACAATGCCGTGGCCCGTCCCATGAAGAATGGCTACGGGGACGACATCGAAACCTTCGCCGAGAGCATGCGCATCAACGCGACGGGACTGTTTGCGGTCACCCGCGCGGTGGGCGACGTGATGGCCAAACAAGGCAACGGTTCCATCCTCAACATAGGCTCAATCCAGGGCATGATTGGACCGGACCCCACGATCTACCGCGGCACGGAAATGAGCGGGTGGTATCCCGACTACTTCTTTCACAAGGGCGGCATGATCAATTTCACGCGGTTTGTCGCCAGCTACTACGGAGGCAAAGGGGTGCGGTGCAACTGCATCTCGCCGGGCGGTTTTTGGACGGCCTCAATGCCGGAGCCGTTTGTGCGTCAGTACAGCGACCGCACCTTTCTCGGACGGCTCGCCAACGAAACGGACCTGGCGGGCGCCGTGGTCTTTCTCGGCAGCGATGCGTCGGCATACATTACCGGCGTGAATCTTCCCGTGGATGGAGGCTACACAGCCAAATAGACAAACGGACTGACGGGCAAGCGCCGGCGGGACGCCGGCGCTCCCAGTAGGAGTCGCTAGCTGATGCGAAGTTGGGCACTCATCGACACCGTCGTCATGGTCGCTTATATCCTGGGCATCGTTGTCTTGGGCAGTACTTTTGCGCGCCGCCAGAAGACCACCTCTGACTTCTTTCTCGCGAACCGCAGCTTTAAGTGGCTCCCCATCGCCCTGTCCGTGATTGCCTCTGACCTGAGCGCCATCACTTACATGGGCGCGCCGGCCATGTCGTTTCAGCACGACCTGCGCTATGCCCTTTCGATTCTCATCCTTCCCTTTGCTGTCCTGATCGCCGTCCTAACCGTGTTGCAGGTATTCTACCGCCTGCGGATCTTCACCGTGTATGAGTACCTGGAACAACGGTACCACACCTCGATTCGCCTGCTTGCGGCGTTCCTGTTCCTGTTGACGCGCGGCGGCTGGCTGGCCTCCGTCATCTACACGCCCGCACTGGCGCTGTCCGTCGTCACCGGCGTGAACCTTACCTTCTGCATCCTTGCCACCGGCCTCCTGACGACCTTCTACACCACACTGGGCGGCATCGAAGCCGTCATCTGGTGCGACGTGATCCATTTCTGCGTGCTGTCCTTCGGAATTGTCGTGGCGCTGGCCTTCATCCTCTACGATTTCGGCGGCAACGCGGCGGCCATCTGGACGATTGCGGCCGAGCACGGCCATACCCGCATGGCCAGTTTCGACTGGCATTTCAGCGCCGAATTCACCGTCTGGGGCCTCATCGCCATGAGCCTGGTCAACAACGTGTCGTCCTACGGCGTCGACCAGGTGGTTGTCCAGCGCTACTTTACGGCCAAGTCCATGAAAGACCTCATCAAGAGCGCCGTTGGACAATCGCTGCTGGTCATCCCGGTCACACTCGCCCTGTACCTCGTGGGCACGGGGCTGTTCGCCTATTACCAGCAGCATCCCGACATGATGAAGGCCCTCCTCGCCCTGGACCCCGACCATCCCATCCAGGCCACCAACCGCGTCTTTCCGCACTTCATCACCTACGGCCTGCCCGTGGGGATATCCGGGCTGGTGATCGCCGGCATTGTGGCGGCCACCATGGGCAGCTTCAGTTCCGGATTGAATTCGGTGACCACGGTGGTGGTGATGGACTTCTACAAACGCTTCTTTCACCGCGCGGAAAAGAGCGAGGCGCACTACCTGCGCGCCGGGCGTGCGGCGACGCTCTGTCTTGGATTCACGGCAACAGGGGCGGCGTTCCTCGTGGGCAACCTGGGAACGATCATTGAGATGAACGGAAAAATCGCGAGTTTCCTTGTGGGGCCGGTCGTCGCCATGTTCATGCTGGGCGTGCTCAGCAAACGGGCCAACGCGCCCGGGGTGTTTCTGGGGACCCTGTGTGGTCTTGGCGCGGTGGCATGGCTGAGCACGAGCATCTTCTGGCTGTGGTGGGGGCTCCTCGGCCTTGTGGTGAGTTCCGTCCTCGGTTATGCCTTCAGCCTGGCGTGGAACATGGCAAAGGCCCACTGTTAGAGTCAAGACATTTCTTCCCGCTTTCGCACGGTAAGCCGGCACTGGCCCTTATTGCAGTCTATGATGTGCATGTCGGTCTCAAAACCGTATTTGGCGAGCAGGGGTGGATACAGCCAACGGCAGTGTTCGCAGTAGTCGGCGTAGGGTGTGCCGCGGCCTTCGCGGAAGATGAGTCTTGCGGAGGGGCACTCGTGCATGTCTATGACGAACATGTCATCGTAAAGCGTCATGGTGTGGCGGCCGCCTTCTTCGCCGAGCGTGTGCGACCAGTAGTGGTGCATGCCCTTCAATCCGTCCGCCTCCACTGCTTCACGGAGGTTGCCCAGAAAGTTATCCGAGATGCCCTTCCAGAATTCAATGACCTTTTCCTTGCCGCCTTTCTCTTCGAGAAACTGGAACAGCGCGGCGTAGACCCAGATGAATTCGGTGCATGAGATCATCGCGTCATTTCCTCCAGAACCGTTGAACACAGGAACCCGCCTGCTGGTCGTATTCGACGCTGGACGCATACCCCACGGCGGCGCAGACCGCCTCATTGACAATCCGCGTGTGTTCGCAATAGTGTTCGGCGACGGCATAGCCATGTTCGTGCATGTGTGCAATCGCGGGGCAGCGTGTGACGGTTAGCACCAACGTTTCACCGTCCATGGCCATCGCATAGCCGCCCTGTTCGAGGTCAAACACGGTCTGCCAGTGTTCCCGCAGGGCATCGAGTCCGCGGGCGCGCAAATCGTCGCACAGCGGCTTGTACACGGTGTCCGCCAATCCGGCGAGAAAGTCACCCATGCCCTCCCGGCCATAGTTGTCCTCGACAAACTGCAATCCGTAACTTAGCGCTCCGTGAAAGTCTTTGTGAACGTTGGGCATGACTGTTTCCTTCACATTGCAAACAGCCCCTCATTGTGATTCAATAGGGTGGAACGTGATCTTGACAGGGAACCGCCCATGAATGCAATGAAAGCCGGTTTTGCCTCCGCCTGCATTACGCCGATACCCGGCAAGGATATTCCGGGCCTCTTTGAACAGCGTCTGGCGGTGGGCACACACGATGACCTCTTTGTCCGTGCCGCCGTCCTTGACGATGGACAGACGGTGGCGTTTGTTCAGGTCGACGCGATTGTTGTCCCGGAACAGGTGGTGACCAGGGCGCGCATAGAAGCACAAAGGCTCTGCGGCATCCCGGCAGCCCATTGCTTCATCGCTGCAACGCACACGCACTCCGGCGGTCCGCTCTTCGGCGGCTTCCTGTCGGAACCGGACGAGGAGTACATGGACTTCGTCGCCGGACAAATCGGCGCCGCGATTTCCGAGGCGTTCCGCGTCCGGCGTCCGGCACTGACAGGTTGGAGTGACGCCGCGGCTCCGGGCGTGGCATTCAACCGCCGCTTTCTCATGAAGGACGGCCTCCAGCGCACACATCCCGGCAAGATGAATCCCGACATCATCGAAGCGGCCGGCCCCGAAGATCCGACAGTGACGGTCCTTTCCTTCTGTGATCCGCGGACCTTTGCGCCGTCGGGCTGCATCGTCCATTTTGCCTGCCACGGCACGCACATGAACGGCCTGCTCTATTCGGCCGATTACGTCAAGTGGGTTGTGGACACGCTGTGCGCCGCATACGGCCCCGGATTTGGCGTGGTGTTTCTCAACAGTGCCTGCGGCGATGTGACCCAGGTGGACAACCGCAATCCGCGCCCGCTCGAATTGGGCCCCTATTGGGCCGGACGGACCGGACGAAGCGTGGGCGGGGCGGCCATTCAGGCCGTCGCGCGCACAGACTATGTGCTCAATGCCTCTCTCGATTGTGAATCGACAAAGGTCCGCGCGGGCATCCGCCCCGTCTCCGCCGATGCGTTGCGCGAAGCCAGCAAGTTGCTCCGCAAGCAGGCCCCCACCGCAGAGAACGTCGAAACGATCTATGCAAACGAATTGATCAAGGTCGATGCACTGCGCAAGGAGTGTGCCCACCGCAATCTGGAGATCATGGGGGTCAGGATTGGCAATGGGATGTTCTGGGGTGTTCCCGCGGAGTTCTTTCAGGCTTTCGCGATGGACGTGGCCGCGGCATCGCCGTTCGATCACACATGCTGCGTCGAACTGGCCAACGGTTATTATGGCTACGTCTGCGCCGAATCCGCGTTTGCGGGGGGTGGCTACGAGACCCGGACGGCGCGGAGCAGTTTTCTTGAGGAGAAGACCGGCGCGAAGGTCGTTCGCGCAGCCAAGTCTCTCTGCCTGCGCCTGCATGGAAACGCCCACCGTGAACTTGGTTCACTCCGGCATGCGTGGCCCGAATACAAAGACGATTCCGCCCTCGACGGCATCAACCAGCTTGGTCCGAAGGTCCGCAAGAGGCGATAAGCCCGTCAGCGCTAGTTCAGCGCTTTGTATTCCACCAGGAGGGAACCCGGACGTGCCGGTATCTCGGCCTGGAAATGCGCGAATTGGAAACCTTTCATTCGAATGGGTTCGGCCGCTTCATAGGTCTGGTACAGCGTGACTTCGTATTCCGCGTTCAGTTCAATGTCGCGGAGTTCACACTGGAACGCGCCATAGGGAGACGTGGGTCGGCGGTAGGCAACGATCATGCCGTCGCGTTCCGCGGGCCGGTTGTACTGGAGCACGCACCAGTCCTTTGGGCTCATCGTTATGTCCGACAGCGGATAGTAGTCGCCGAAGAAGTACTTTCGAATCCGTTTGCCTTCGGCAATGGCCTGTTTTAACTGCTCGCGCGGATAGTCCTTGGGACGGCAGTCTTCGGCGAATGAGATGCCTCCGTTGAAGCCGCTTCGGAACAGATAGGGTGCCGCGCCCATCTGGCCGCTGGCGCTGAACGGGACGTAGCGGCTCAATCCGGCCGTCATTAGCTGATTCTGCATGGCTGCCTGGTTGAAGTCGTTGTTCATCAGGGGCCCGATGGTCGCGTCGGTTCGCCACAACGGAATGGACCTGGAGATGGTTTCCATGTCGATGCGGCGTCCGCCGCTGGCGCAATCGTCAATGAGCAGACGGGGATTGGCCGCCCGGATGTCATCCCACATCCGGTAAAGCCCCTCCACATACCGGATCTCCGCCATGCCGCGCCGGTCCGGCTCTTTGGCGTTCAAGTGTTCCCAATAGGGAAGCGGATCGATGTTGTAGTCAATCCGCAGCCAGTCCAGCCCGTATTCGCTAACCACCGCGTTCAGGTAGTCCGTCATGTACTGCCGCGCTTCCGGAATGCCGAGGTTAAACAGCCCGCCGCCGCTGTTGTCCAGGGAAATCACCCATTCGGGATGTTCTTTGGCCAATTCCGTGTTGGGCGCCACGCGTTCCGGTTCGAACCACATGAGGAATCCCATGCCCGACGCGTGGATGGCTTCGCTGATCGGCTTGATTCCGTTGGGGAACCGGTCGTGCGGTATCACGCGGTCGATGGGAAAACCGTAGTGGCCCATTCCGGCGGGAAACCCGTCACGCGTGAAGTAGGCGTCCATCCAGAAGATCTCGAAGCCGAGGTCCTTGACAGCATCGAGATGCGAGAGCGCCACGGTTTCGTTTGTGGCGTTCATCTCATAGAACGCGTCGCTGAGATGGGCGATGGGCGGCGTGGCGGTTTTGCCGTCCACTTTGGGCGCGACGTGGGCCAATATCGTTCTGCGCCACAGGTTATAGGATCGCGCCGCGTCTCCGCCCGTCCAGTACAACTGCATGATGCGCGGTCCGCGCAGGGTCTCACCGGGATGCAGTTTTGTCTGAAGGTTCTGCATGCCTGCCCGAACGCGGATGCGGCCGTTGGCCTGTTCCACCGAAGCCTGCCATTGGCCGGACCACCCTATGCCCACGATCACGCCGCCGCCACCCCAATCCAGATTGAAGAACGGGCTCACGTTCGATGAGCGCCCATTGGTTGCGGCAAAGGCCACCTTGCCGCCCGGTGGAACCGCCTCGTCGAAGGGCAGCCAATCGTCCGCCGCGCACGGCCCCCCGTTCAACCGGTGCAAAACCGCCGGACTCCCCATCCCGGGCGTAATGAGGACATCGAGCGCGGAGACCTCTTCGAGGATGGGCGTGTCTTCGGTTCCCTTGTTGGTGAAATGCAGCGTCCATTCCACGCCCGGGGTGTCGGCATATCGTATGCTGACCGCGCGGACCTCAAGGCCCGTGTCGGGATCGCTGAATGCAAGCGTTCGGACCTGGCTGCCGTCCTTCACCGGCTCATCCTGAACGTTGCGGTTCCACTTGCCGATCAACTCCCGCGAGGATCTTCCCCCGTAGACAAAGGAGAAGGGAAGGTCGGTCGCCACGGTGGCTTCTCGTGCCAAATCGTCCAGCCACGCCTCCGAACCGTCCTCGAACACCACCCGCCCGTCCGCCCAATCGGCCTGATCATAGGAACGGTCATCGCCTCCCTCGTCCACGACCAAGTCAAACACACGCGCCCCGTTGAGCGCCACATCAATGCCGCGCATCCCGTCCTTGGGCCGGACAACATCCGTGGCAAACGCGTCCCGCCCGTCCACCACAACGTGAAAGCGGACCGAGGCCGGCGTATTGTCCACATTGCGGTCCAATCCGATGTCGCAGACAAACCGGCTGGCTGGTTTGCCCGGCGTGACCCGCAGGATGCTGTGTGAATTCACGCCGATCCCATGCTCATACACTTTCCCGCCCAACCGCATCGGACCGCCGAACGAACAGCGGCCCAGTTTGGTGTCGCCGACCGCATCCTCACGAATTATGCGCAGGCCCGGGGCCGTGTCGGCAGAGGCGGTGGAGCCTGAAGATGTTGTTGCCGCGAACGCCGCATCGGCCCACGCGCCGTTGCCGGCAATGGCCCGTTCCACGTCACAAGGCTTCTGGCTGATTTCGATGCGCAGAATGGCTTCCGCCGCGCCTGCGCGAACGTCGAGGTCGGCATCGGCAAGGAGCTTGGTCAGGAAGGGAATGTCCTCCGGATTGGGCATGCGCCCCAGGGCCGCGCACACTTCGCGCTTGTCCTCGCTCCTGCCGGTCTCAGTGCATTGCATCAGCCGCGTGCGAACGTCGGGCCGTTCCCCGAGAGTGGAATGGAGATACCAAGGACTGATCATATTCGAGCGTTGGGGCGAGCCCACCGGTTCCTTTTCCGCGGCAGTTTTCAGTTTCTCATAGGTTGCCGGCCGTATCTTCTTGAAGAACCTCAGGGCATAGGCGGCGCAGCCCCGCGCATCGTTGTTGGGCGACTCCAACAACTCTGCAAGGCAGGCTTCGTCTTTCTCTTCTCCCGAATTGGCAAGCACCCACTGGGCCATCGCCTGGCACGAGCCGGCCTCCCCCTTTGCCAGAAGCAGCACCTCGGGGGCGTGGCTGGTAACGCCCAGTTTTCCCGATGTCTCGGCGGCATGCGTGCGGTCGGACGCGTTTGGGTCAAGCAGCACGGCCAGAATCTTGTTCTCATATTCCTGCCGTTCCCTGGGGTTCGGTGCGGCCTGCGCCAACACACGCCAAACACCGATGCGGTAGCGCGGTGCGGTGATCGGCTCGTCAAGAAACAGCTCGCGGACGTTTCCAGCATTGCCGGTCCAGATTAGGGATTCGGCCGCGTGGACTTTGACAAACTCCTTGCCGTCGGCCAGCGCCTCGTGCAGCGCCGACAAACAACGCGCGTGCAATTCCGGCGAAACCGCTTCGCCCGTATTTACAGCACAACAGAACGTCAAGAGTATCGCAGTAACCATTCCGTGCCGATTTCCTTTCAGTTGCCTTGAATCCGGAGCAGCCTCCGTGCGTTGTTGAAGAAGATGTCCTCGATGTCCTGCTTTGAAAGGTCCATGAGTTCCGCCATGAGTGTGACGGCACGCAGGGACTCAAGCCCGACCAGCGTCGGGTGGCATACGGGCGCCGCAGGGTCCACATCGATCCGCCGCGGGCAAATCCACGAAAACGCATCGCCCACCGTCACGCATTTGCCCCGCTGCTGCGAGACGGGAAAATCGCTCCCCCACAGGAGCCGGCGCGGGCCGAATGTCTTCACGATGGCCATGAGCGCGTCCGGTTCGCACACGGCGGCCAAATCGAAATAGACGTTCTTCAGGCCTTTCAAGGCCGGCAACGCCCGAATCGTGTTGGGGGCGTGAAAGCCGCGGCCCGCATGGGCAAGCAGGAGGTTGGCCTTCAGATATTTCGTGCAGTACCTGAGTATGGCGTCCTGGTTTCCCGGATCGGACAACGCCGCCTGCCGCACAAGGTGCAGGAGAATCACCGCGCCGTGCGCGTCGGCCATCTCCCAAACCCATTCGGGGAGATACTCATCGAGCGCGGCGTCAAAGGTCTGGTCCCGGTGCGCGAAGACATGATACGGCTTGAACCCGATAATTCGGGGATTCCGAAAGTAGGATTCCGCCTTGGCACGATCCGAATCGGGCGTTATGACGATCAGTCCACGGGCCAACTCTGCGGCGTCAACCTGTGCCAGCAGAAAATCATTCCCCGCATCGACGTCCCCGTGCTTCACCGGATAGGGAAGAAAGAGGCCGCCTGCAAGCCTCTGCTGCCCTGCCTCCTTTCCAAGATGCGTCCGCCATACGCCCACATCCACAGTGTCCGGCCCCTGTTCCGTCAACTCCGGGCCAGGCTGGCCCAGGTCGTGCTTACGGTACAGGTGGGCGTGAATGTCGAACATCCGTTCTGGCAGACGTTCTTGCACCGCTGCTGCTATGACAGCGTCCGTTTCGGTGAACGTCCAGTTGCCGTCATCGTTCTTGTTGTCGGCGTCCCCGGCCGCAGCATCCCTGACGCTGGCCAATTCGAGCGTACCCGCGGCGCCCGTCAAAACAAATGCACGTCGGCTAAGCAGCATGGCTTGACTCCATCTCCCGTACGGAGTTGACACGATTGAATGGACAGTATAGAGGAATCTGCTGCCGTCCTCCATACGGTCGCGGTACCGGCCTTTCGCACTTGGCGTGTTCCTTCAGGGCACTGACATGACGGGTCAACTCGTCCAAAGCCGGGGCGTCAGGATTCTATCGTCAACGACGGGATCGAGTGATTCGTCAAGGGCGACAAGAACTTCCTGCGACAGAGGTCCCAACTGCGCCAGCTCCGCAGTTTCGCGCACCTGGTCCGGGGATTCGGCGCCTATCACCAGGGGGGCATTGAGTGTCAGGGCGAAACGGACAGCCATTTCTTTCGCCGACATGCCGTGGCGCGCCGCCACTTCATGCCAGCGGACAGAAGCCTGGCGGGCAATGGGCAGGCGCGCGGCGACGCGCTCCGGCGGCAAGGTGAGCAGGCCCTGAAGATATATGCTCCTGACGCAGCAGATCTGGCCGTTCCCGCGCGCGGTTTCCAGCACGCGCAGGCGCGGCATCCGGCGGTCCCACGCGTTGCAGGCCAGTTGCAGCACCTCCATGGCAGGGTGGGACAGGCAACGGGGCACTTCGTCGGGACTGTCGAGCGACACACCCAAGTGTTGAATCCGCCCGGCGCCGCGGTGCTCCAACAACAACTCGCCAAGCCCCCGATCCCATAGATCAAGCCAGGTTGCCCGGTGAAACATCATGCACCAGAGACGGTCGATGCCGAGATGGTCAAAGGTTCGCTCGATCGAATCAGCGACCTGCGAGAGATTGACGGGGTCCATCCGGGCAGACAGCTTGGAGACGATTCGTGCCTCGGCGGACACGCCCATGGCGCGCAGGACACGGCCCAAGACGGCTTCGCTGTCGCCGTAGGCCTGGGCCGTGTCAAAACAGCGGATTCCCAGGTTCCAGGCCGTCTCAAGAAGGACGGCGGCCTTGCGGTCGTCGGGCTTGCCTTGGGCATTGGCAATCCCATAGTCCATGCCCAGTTGCGCCGTGCCGAGAAAGACACGGGACAGCGTCTCGCCGCGCCAAAAAAGGTCCGGCAAGCCAGAAGAAAGCGCACCCATAGAATTCGACCCTTGCATTACAGTTGCCAGTTGCCGCTCGCGAGGGGCAGACACCCGCCTGACGGGCAAGAAAACACAGGCGGTTCCATTTGATTGCGATGGCATGGGGATTGAATCAGAACTTGTTGTCGGTTTTCAACCGGAGCGCTGTTTGCGCGTTGGTTCGAGAACCCACGGGTCAAGAAGAAATCCGGGCCGTTCGAATACGCCCCACCGCTTACAGGCGTTCCGGCGTGAGGGCTTTCTCCGGCAACTTGCCGCGCCCGTCATCGGACACCACCGCCTCCACTCTAAGGGGTTCCGCGGTGAAGGTGACCCTGCCATGCACGAGGCCGGAGGCGGGGTCAAAGGCAAACTCCGCCGGCGCGCCGTTGACCGTGACCTCCTTGAGACCCCGGCCTGAAGTGGCAAGCACAACCAAATCCTGCAGCCCCGCCGGAGCCTGTACTTCCACAACGCACTTGTCCGCCTCAGAAGTCTCGGAAATCCTCTTGCCGCCCCAGAGGTGATGCACGGCACCGCCTGACAAGGGCCTGATGTAGAACAGCTTCAGGCTTTCCCCGGGAATCAGGATCTGCGACAGACTCGATGAAATGGCGCTGCCGGCAGTCACTGACACTGTTCGCGCGTTGACGTCGTAAACGGCATATTGTGTTTCAGGGTCCAGTCCAAGCCTCCCGGGTTGATGGATGGTCAGCGCGGTGGTTTGGGCTTCTTCCGCCATGTTGGCCACCGGAACCAGGTAGTCCAGCCAGATTCGGTTGGCGTAAACGGTCGCGTACGTGAGTGGCGTGGCGGTTGTAAAGAGTTCCGCGGAATTCGCGAAATAGTGCGGCGTCGACTCGTAGATGCCAAAATAGTACTGCGCCAGGTTGCAGGTCTTCACATAGCGTGCCTCGTCCGCGGTGACACCTTCGGCATAGGGCAGTTTCTTGGCGTACAGACGCCAATCGCAGTACTCGAACTGTCCGCCACCGGTCAGGAGATCATAGTTGTACGCGACGGATGCGGCGCATCGGGACTTGTCCGTGCCGCCGGGCCAGATCTGGTTCTGGGCGTGAAGGCTCTTTATCATGCCGAAGAATTCCCAGTAGGCCTCCAGCGAGCCAAAGCCGTAGCCTTCGCCATAGAGATGGGCGTCGAAATCGCAGATTGCGGGCAGGATCAGGGCGGTCGTGTTGTGGCTGATAAGCACGGCATGGGGGCAGCGGGCCCGCAGCAGTTCGCGGCGCTGCCAGTTCATCTGGTGCAGTTCAATCAGGCAATCATAAACTTTCTGAGGGTGGCCGTGCTCTTTCCAAAGCGTGCAATTGGCATAGGGCAGGTTGTCATCAAGGTAAATGCCGTCCACGGCGTAACGGTCCATCATCCGGCCGAGGTTGAGCAGGCGGTACTCCGCCAGGCCGTTCGGGGAGGCCAGACAGGTGGCCGCGAGGTCGCAGTAAGGGTCCATGGAGGCTGTGTAGCGTCCGCCGTAGTTGAATCCCTGCCATAGCGGCCACTTGTCTTGCGCTTTCATTTCCGCCACGCCCGGCGCGGCGGCATAGAGCAGGTCGGCGTTTTCTTCCCAGACAAACAGCATGCCGGTGTCATGGACTGTTTTGAGCACGCGGTCAAATTCGTCCGCGGGCGGACGGGGCGCGCCGGGCGTTCCCACGCGGTGCAACTGAAACACGGTGTAACCCAACCGGGCCGCTTCCCGGATCTCCCCGTCTGCGGGGTAAGGATACTGGCCATCGCCGATCCAGGTGAACATGCGGAGATCCTGTGTGCGGCGGTGCGGAAGGCGATTGGGGGCCACGCTGATGCCCACGCGAAACGCGAACTCGCTTCCCGCCTTCAGCACATACGGTTCCGCTTCGGGGTTCAGATGGACGATGTACTGCGAAAGAGTCAATGACGCCATGCCGTGCATGTTTTCGTCCACATCCACGACGGCGGTGTCGAGTCCCCCGGACACTTGCGCTGAACCGCTGTCGGTGAAGATCGCCAGAGCCGCCTCGGGGCTGAACACTTGCAGACAGGAGGTCAGGCTGGCAAGTTGAATGTCCTTGCCCGCTTCCGGCAGTTTCCCGAAAACAGACTTGTCGCCGTTCTCGTCCCGCCGCTTGTGCAAGTAGCTGCTGAACCGCCCATGGACCGGCAACTGCCACTGGATCCGCTCCCGGACGGCAAGGTCTTTCTCTGGCAGGAGTCCCAATTCGGCGACCATGACACCGTCATTGAAGACCGTGGTCCGCACCGAGCAGTGCAGGGAAGAACCGTGACCGGCCGCATCTTTGAGCGTACCTTCGCTGCGCAGCACAACCTTGTCTTCTCCCTGGTACAGGATGTCGGTCTTTCCGGTTGTTTCGGGAGAAGCCAAATGACGGCCATCCACCACGATATCGGCTGGCCCGGCGGATTCGATGACCGGCTCCCCGTTCCGAATCACGCGCAGCGACGTGACCATTCCAGACGCCCTTTCCATCGTGTAGGAAAAGGCGGGCCCCTGGACTGTGATTCCGACATCGGTCAAAGTGCAGGTCAGTTTCTCAGGCGGCAGAGGCTCACGCAGGACCGACGCTATGGGTGAGCTTGTCTTTGGGCTGTTCTGGGCCGGGGCTGCGCCCGAAACCACCCAAAAAACAACGGCAAGATGGGCGAAGGCCAGACTCACGACTTTCTGATGACTCATGTGAACAACCCTCTTCCAGAAGTATTGCACATCCGCAAGGCTGCGCAGCCAGGTTTGGCCGGTCCACAGGCTCCGCAAACAGCCGGGCGTTCACAGATGCCTGAACAACGCGTTATGCGGGCCCCGGGCCCCAGTAGCCCGGGTTGCCAAAGGCGCACTCGACAGGCTCGTCATAGGGCCGAAACGGCACGAGGGCGGCGATCTCGTCAAGGCGCTGGTTCACCTCGTCGGGCAGCGGGCCCTGTTCCACGGCCTGGATGTTCTGCTCAAGCTGCGCCACACTGCGCGGGCCCGTCAGCACGCTGGAAACGCCTTTCACGCCAAGCGCCCACCTGAGACACAACACCGGTATCTCAATGCCGCAGTCGTCACACAGATCGTAGAGCGCCCTGAACTGCGCCCGCCGCGGCGGACTCAGGAACAGGGCACCGCTCTCGATCTCCCTGTCAAAGCGGCGCGCCAGCCATCCCTGTTGTGTCGGTGAGGCAAGGAAAACGCCCATGTTCTGTTTCTGCGCCTCCGGCAGTATGGCAATCATCGCCTCGCGCCATAAAAGACTGCTGTTGAATGCGGTCAAAACGACGTCATACTGTCCCGTTGCCATGATTCGCGCGAGTGCATACGCGGTCGTACCGCCAAGGCCGGTGTATTTGATCAGTCCCTCTTGCTTGAGTTCCTGCAGCAGTTCCACGACCGGGCCCTCAAAACTGACGCCGTCATTGTACCAGTCGAATTCCCCGGGCCTGTCCGGCTCATGAATCATCAGGATGTCGATGAAGTCCCGGTGGAGAAACTCAAGGCTCTCTTCGAAAATCCGGCGGAGGCAGGCTTTGTCTTTCGGGTCGAAGGGAGCCCCGGAACGCGGCCCAAGTTTCGTGGAGAGGATACACGGTTTTCCAATTTCATACAGTGCATGCCCCAGGGCTTGCTCGCTGTCGCCATAGTCTGCGGACGTGTCCGCAAGGTTCATGCCGAGTTCGAGCGCGCGTCTGACGACCGGGAGGGCGCCGTCAAAACCTTTTTCGCCGCCGGTGACAAATGCCGCGCCCAACGAAAGCTCGCCCACTTCCAGTCCGGTCCTTCCAAGGATTCTCGTCTTCATCTCTACCGCCCTTTCTCGTTGTCACGAACCCTGCCCGCCGCCAGTCTTCCTGCGGCGCTCCGGCAGTTGTTTCTCCAGCGTTTCGTGCAGGCTCCCCAGCTTTTCCCGCAAAGAATACGGGGTGTAAACATAGTCCTGCTCGAACTGGAATCCGAGGCGCGAATCCCGGGTAGCGGCAAGCAGCGAAAACTCCGTGCGGGTGATCTCCCCGCGCAAGATGGTTTCCATCTGGTCGAGCATTACCCCCCTCTTTTGAGAATCCTTTTGCGCCTCCAGTTGCAGGCGGAGGTCCTCGAACTCAAGAATGGCGGCATCGCTCTGCATCATCCGTTGCAGATGCTCGGCGACCACCACTTCGTGGACGGCCCCCTGCCGTTTGGACTCCGGGCTTCCAAGCGCGGCAGCCCGGTACAGCTTCAAGCCCTCCTCCATCTGGTCAGACGCCTGCCGCAGGTATTTGAGGAAGACCGGCAGGACCTTCGTTTCCGGTCCGACTTCCACACCAGTCGCGCCCCGCGCGTAAAGCTCGGCATTGTTAACCTGGTTCGTGAAGTCGGGATAGAAGACCATGCGCGAGACGGTGAATGGCCAGTAGGGGTTGATTTGCCCTCCGAAATATCCCAGCCATTTGTCGTGGTCCGTCCATGAATACTTGAACGTCGTAGTTCGGAGGGGCGGTTCCTGGAAGAAAAGGGGATTGCCAATGGCGTTGTTGGTTCCCATGTTTGGGCCGGTGTCCGGCACCAGGCGAATCGCCCGGCTGAAATGATCCCACGCTTTGAGCACCATTTCCTGCTGTCCGCTTCCGAAATCACGTGCGGCAATGGCGCCAAGCAGTTCTTCCAGGGAAGGCGCATCGCTCCAGCAGGTCCACGCCCGAAGTTCGGTCATGAAATTGGGAGTGTACCCGCTGCTGTGGCTCTCCATCGTGCCGTTCACCCCGTACTTCTCCAGCGCCTTGTACCGTTCGTACCATTGGTAGGGAAAAGGGAGATACGGGATGGTGCCGAACTGCCAGGCGGCAAAAGTGTCGGCCTTGCAGTAAACCTTCATGTTCCGCTGGCGGGCCTCGCCAATCTGGGCCTCTGTCACCTCCGCCGGCCCGATTTGGTTCAGCGAATAGTCGCGCAGGTATCCCTTCATGCCGTCGATCTCAAAACGCTTCCCGTTTTCCCAGGTGAGCATCGGTATCGTGTCGGCGGGAAGCTGTTGGATGAAATATCGTTTCAACTCAACGTTTTCTGGCCGGAAATCAATGTTGTATTCCCACGGCAGAATTTCGATGGCGGGATTTACACGGTGGCATTCCTCTGTCACAATCTCCACCGCCCGGCCCCAGTTCCGGGCCCAGTCCTGCACGTACTCCCTGCCCGCGCCATGGCCTCCCCCCCACTGCTTGTACCAGAAGCCTTCCGTCAAGAGCATGTACCCCTGGATGTCAGGGAACTTCTCCAGAATGTCGCGCGTCAGTTGGCGGAGCCCCGCCTCGCTTTCCGGGGTTCCCAGGGATTGATAAATGATCGGCGTGTAGACCTTGATTCCAAAGCGGGACGCCCGGTTGATCAAATCCCGTATCCGGGCCGGATCCTGCTGGCGCACCATGAACAGCAGGCGGGCGTAGAATTCGGTCGAAGACTCCGCCGTGCTGCGGTCTCCGTTCGGGTTGGCGTAACACGAGGCAAAGATGCCGTCAAACCCGTCATGCGCCAGATGCGAAAGCAACTGGTCCGGCCATTCCATCCACCCCATCCAGGATTCCACCATGCGCACATCGTAGAGACTGTGCCGCACGGTCTTCAGGTTCCCGGGCAGAAACGGCGCCCCGCGCAGATTCATCCGGGCTTCCAGGTTGTAGAGTCCGTACATCGCGCCCCGCTCATCGAACCCGCACACCGTCAACCGGTCCGGCGACGCTGCAATCGCGTAGTCCTTGGGGCCTTTCAGGGCATCCCCGCATCCGGGCAACTGGTCGCGCGTTCCGACCACAATACACCGGCCCAAATCCTGCCCGTCGTGCAGGGAATCCCGGCCCTCCACTGCCGCGTGAACCCCCATCGAGGTGTTCAGATAGTCCTGAAAATCCTGGACCGCATTGCCGAGAACGGTGGAACTGTTCTGGTTCCAGACCAGTTTCCAGCCCGACTCCGGCAGCGCCAGTTCGCCAGACTGGGGCTTGGCGTCAGAATCGCGTTTCGCCGTGTGCACGGGACCATCTGACAGCCTGTGGTGGTAGTCGTAGGGTTTTTCTTCGGGGAGGACACGTTCAACTTCCCGTGCAAACTCCTGCGTCGTGACTTCGGCCCTATTCTGGGCCGCGGAGTAAAGTGACCACCCCGAAAACAGGAACAGGCCTGTCACGAGCGGGACCACTGTTGATTTGAAGAAGAACTGTCTGCGCCCCATAACGCTCATCTTGCCTCCTCTTGCCCAAGGATTCGCAGGACTGCTGCGCCAAATCATCTTTGAGACACGCCATTCACTCCCAAGAATCCATTTGCGTAAACCCCATTTCGGTGCAATGACACATGTTTGCATGGAACGAACACAGGCTCATTCATCCTCCTGGGATTTCAAACGTCGAAGCATTCCCTTGATGTCCATTGCCCCGCGGATCGCGACATAGACGGTGATGGATGAATACCAAACCACGCAGGCCATCGTCGCGGTCCACCAGAACCAGTGCTCAGGCATAATCAGGACCCTTTCAACTCAGGCGTTTACGGCACGCGGTTTCAACAGCGACCCGACAACCATTGCCAGGCCGGCAATCAGATAGGTGGCGATGTTCGCAAAGTGGGGCCCGACGATATCTTTCGCAAAATGCCTCGTTGCCGGGACCTGCTCCAGCACCAGAAATGCGGTGGGAATGGCGGCGCCGAAAATGATGGCACCGGCGGCGCCCCAACTGTTGGAGCGTTTCCAGTAGCAGCAGGCAATCAGCAGGACGGCCATGCTGGAGAGGTAAATATTGGCGGTCACGGTGAGATAGTCCCACAGGCTGCCGCGCAGGGGATACCACAGGCCGTAGATCAGGAGGAAGACGCCGATTGCGGCGACAATGGACCGGCTGATGAGCAGACCGCTCTTTTCCGACCATTTCCCCCTGTGAAACGGGGCGAGAATATCGTTGTAGATGACGCTTGCCCAGGTGAGCATGTACGAGGAGTCCGTCGACATGTCGGCCGCGAGCATGGCCGCGACAAGAATGCCCATGAGGCCCATCGGCACGATCTGGCTCAGGAGTTTCGGCATCGCCATGAGCGTGTTGCCCCCCACCTGCTCGGGGGTGAGCACGGCCAGCGCCGCAATGCCCCAGACGACCGGAATCAGCCAGCGGCACAGGAAGAAGAAACTGGTGCGGGTGTAAACCTGCTGTCCCGTGCGCGTGTCCTTGGCCGCCAGCAGTCGCTGGATCGTCGTTTGCCAGGTCAGCACCATCGCCAGGCTCAGCATGGCGTTGGCCACGACGAACTCCCATCCCATCTTCGGATGGACAAAGGGATTGAATCCGCCCGCACCGTAGTGCTGCTCGACCGTCGCTGTCAGCCTCTCCCATCCGACGTTCTTGAGGATCAGAATCGTCACGGCCAGCAGGCCGACGCTCATCACGACAAATTGGAGGAAATCGGTGACAAGCACGGAGAGCATCCCGCCAAGAATCGTGTAAACGGCGACACTAACGAGGAGCACGGTCATCGTGATTTCAAGGTACTTTGGGTCGAACCCGCATACTGCCACCAGAAAGTCACCGCCGGTGCGCAGGAACACGCCCATGTTGAGCAGTCCGCCCAGCACAATCACCACGCCGCTCAACCACCGGATGCGCTGCCCGAAACGCAGTTCGAACAATTCGGGAATCGTCATCACGCCGGCGTCACGCAGGGGTTTCACGCAAAACCCGGTGTATCCGACGAGGAACATGGCGATCGCGGCAAGAATACCCGGCGTGGCGCCCGAAAAGCCGCTTATGTAGCCGCTTTGCGCGGTGTACATGCAGGTGACAATGCCGAATTCGGTGGCCGCGAGCGATGCGATGCCAAGATACAGGTTCATCTCGCGCCCCGCAATCAGGTAGTGCTCAACCTTGCCCACATACTTTCGCACCGCAATCCCCGCCACCATCGTGGCAAGAATATAAAGGCCCACGATGCTGCCGTCCACCCATGAAAGATGCGTCATAGTCGGCTCCTCGTCTTTCCGGCCACCGGAGTCGGCCAATCCATTCCCCATCGAGGAAGAGGCTGCGTTTGCGCAACGCAACCCGCATCATGGTATCCATCCCAAAGAGGGCCACGCAAACATTCCAGCGACGGTCCCTCTCCGAGACGATTGCGCGCATCAACCGTGCTCGGTCCGCATGGCGTTCAAGGGCGGTTGACGGGAGTACGGGGATTTGCTAGAGTCAGCAAAGTAAATCAGGGGACCAAAGGTCTTGCTTGATCTCCTGCTTGCGCACAACAGCAGCGCGGAACTTGTTCGGGCACAACAGGCAGTGAAGGAGAAACACCATGCAGGCAATTCCCAGGACGGAGTATGGCGAGCGGATGGAGCGGTTTCAGCGGAACATCCGGGAGGCGGGTCTGGATGCGGCGCTTGTGCATTCCAATGAAGCCGATTTCGCGAATGTGCGGTATCTTACCGAGTATTGGCCGACCTTCGAGTCGGCCGGCGTGTTCGTACCCGCCAAGGGCAACCCTGTGCTGATAATCGGCCCGGAAAGCGAAGCCTACGCCCAGGGTCGCAGTGTCATCCCCAACATCGCCATGATGGTTGAATACCGGGAATCGGCGGACCCGGAATATCCCGGCATACCCGTGGCCAATTATGCGCAGGTGGTGAAGACCGCCATGCGCGGCCGCGCACTCAAGAAACTTGGACTTGTCGGCTTTTCGATCATGCCGCTTCCAGTCTACTTCAGCCTCCAGAGGGAGTTTCCCGGAGTCGAACTGGCAAGAGCTGACGACACGCTTGTAAGTCTTCGCTCCATCAAGAGCGCGAACGAGATCAAACTGATGAAGAAAGCCTACCAGATCAGCGAATTGGCCATCGACGCCATTCTCGGTGAAATGCGGCCCGGCATGACGGAGTTGCAGGTAATCGGCATCGCCCAGCGGGAAATCTACAAGAACGGCGGCGAGTATGAGGGCCATGCACTCTATTGCTTCTGCGGCCCCGGGACAAAGCACGCGATCTCGCGCCCAACCCACAACAAGATCAAGCGAAACGAGATCATTCAACTCAACATAGGCGCGCGCGTCGGCGGGTACTCCTCCAGTGTCGGCGTTCCGTGTTCCATAGGCAAACTGCCGCCGCGCAAGAAACGTCTTGTTGAATTTGGGCTCGAAGCCCATCTCAAGACCCTGGATCTCGTGCAGGGCGGCAAAGAGGCGTCCGAAGTCGTGCGCCAATACGAAGAATTCGTTGAGCACCGCGGATTCAAGCAACACATGCTCTACGGCCCCTGCCACGGAATCGGCATGATGGAGGTTGAACGCCCTTGGATCGAGTCCTCCTCGACCTACGCGCTCCAGGAAAACATGACGTTCCAGGTGGACACGTTCTTTCAGGACACGGATTTCGGCTTGCGCTGGGAGAACGGCGTCCGTGTCACCAAGTCCGGCGTTGAACGGCTGTCCAAAAAGTTTCAGCACCTTGTCGAGCTATAGGCAATGAACCCGTCGGATGATACGACTTCACTTTGATCGGGGTCCAGACGGGGCGGGCTGGCTGTCCAGCGGGTCGCGTCTTCAGTCGCTTGAAGCATAAGGCAGCCCAACGAATAGAGACGGGATGGAACGAATTCAACGCACGACACAACGAACACAAGCCCTTGCACGCAAATATGGGACTGTTTTCGGAAAACACATCGCTTGATGTGATCTTTGTTTTGGACAAAAAACTTGGTGTTCGTGTTAGACTAATGGCGGTGAGGTTCGCCCGTGCGTCCCTGCCGTCGTCAGGGGCCGAAAAAGGGTAAACCTCCCACACACAGGAGGTGCCGCCATGGGACTCAGTGAACGGAAGTTTGCCGTTGCCGTCCAACTGGCAATGGTGCTTGTTGTGCTTGTCCTTGCGGGATGCCCGCAACAGGCAAAGAATCCGAGCGTGACCATTCAGCAGAAAGGGGGGCAGGCGGTTGCTGTTTCGCTCACCCTTGCCGTGGGGGCCAGTACGGCGCTTCAAGCCCAGTCCTCGTCACCCGAGGATTCCATCGTGTGGTCGACCAGTGCGCCGGATGTGGCCGAGGTGGACGCATCGGGGCTCGTGACGGCCATCGCGCCGGGAACGGCGACGATTCTGGCGACCGGTTCGGTAAGTCTTACCAGCGCCGGCATTGAGATCGTGGTTCTGCCCGCGTCGTCGGACGGCGAAGGGGAAGGCGAAGGCGAAGGCGAAGATCAAGGCACGGGCGGAAGCGAGGACGAGATCGACCTGCAAGTGCTGCAGGGAATCTGGCAGGGCGAAGGCCTTGCCGTGTTCCCCGTCACAGGCATATCAGCCACAAGGGATGCCACCGTCACCATCTCGGGGAATTCGTTTGAGGAGATCGTGCACACGGGAACGCCCGATTACGGCATCCGGGGCACCTTCACAATCGATGTATCCGCTGTTCCAAAGACCTTCCGAATGGTCATCACGGAAAGCCTTGAGAGCAACTCCTATTGGGTTTCCTTGGGGGCAGGCCGGGTCGTGGAAGGCACCTGCGAGTTTGGCACCATCGCCGGCAACCGGCTTCATTTTGCCGTGTGGGATTCTGACGGGACCGCGCTTTGGAGCGTGACAAAGCCTGGCGACCCGGCCGAAGGGGAAGGCGAGGGCGAAGGTGAGCCCACGGGCGATGCCGCAACATTGCAGGGCTCATGGGCCGGCCAGGGCATCGGACCCTTGCTGGACAATGGCGGCATGCAATACGGCGGGGCCGCCGATATCCGCGTCGAGGGAAACCGTTTCGAATGCATCGTCCATACCGGAACGCCCGACTATGGCGTCCGCGGGACCTTTTTGCTCGACGAGACGACGACGCCCAAGACGTTCCATGCAACCGTCACAGAGGAATTCCTCAACAACACCCAGTGGGTGCCGATTGCCCGCGCGCAAATATGGGATGCGGTGTACCAACTCACCCCGGATGCCAGCGGCACGATGCGCTGGAACGTGTGGCGGAAACTGGATGATTGGAGCGCGGGCAACCTGCCACTGTGGGACGCCGTCAAGGGAGCCGCTCCGGGCGAGGGTGAAAGTGAAGGCGAGGCGGAAGGCGAGGGTGAAAGCGAGGGCCGGGACGTTCTGGTCCAAATGACGCCCTTTTCCGGTCGTTTTGGGTATGGGCTTGACGGGCCCTACGGGTTTGTGGGCGCGTTGACCAAGCAAGAACTCACTGATCCGGCATGGTGCCTCGAAGGTGATTTCTCTTTTCCGACGGCGGGATACATGGTCGGTGTCCCTATTGTCACAATTCAGGAATCCTACCCGGAACAGGTCTACGTGGCCATCAACGTGACGCCACCCACAGGCATGGTCGCGCAGGTCATCACACACGTCTCCATCAGCGCCGAAATCACCGCAAGCAACGATGCCCAGTTTGCGATCCATGTGATTACACAGGCCAATCCGAATCCGGGCGAGGGCGAGGGCGAAGGATCGTGGGAGCCGACGGGAGAAACCTCGTGGATCCCGGGCGAGCAGAGCCCGCCCGCATGGACAATCCAGCCCCTGAACCCGGCGGAAAGCGACGTGGTCACTTTATCGGGACCGACCCAAGTCTATCAGAACCCCTGCCATGCGCTGACTTCGCTGGGCCAGGGCCAACTGAGCATAGATCGCTCCAGCCACCACATCCGACTGACCTTCTTCCCCGTGGAGACCTTCGTGGCATGCGACGGGACACCAGACCCGGTGTGCGGCCTGCAGGGTTCTTTTGGACCTCTTGAGCAGGGCAATTGGATCCTGTATGCCGAGAATGCCAACGACCCGCTGGCGAATTTCAACATCGCCTTCCACGTCGGACCGGGGGAACCCGGTTTGGATGGGCACGCAAAACCCGTTCCGGACGACACGGATGGGGATTTCCTCACGGACGCCGAGGAGCAGGCGTTGCAGCGCGACCCGAACAACCCGGATGAAAACCAAAATGGCATCCCGGACGGAGTAGACCTCGCCCGCGATTTGTCCATGCGGGTGGATGCCCTGCCAGAGTGCGGTGTGCAACCCGTCGCAGCTACGGACGGGCAGGTAGTGAGTCAAATCCTACCGGAAACGGGACCCTGCAAGACGATCAGTATGCTCCGTTGCGAAGAGAAGTGCACCCTCTGTGGCGAACCATACAACTGTGGCTCCATCGAGATCTCGAATCCGGCACTCCAGCAGGCGGGCAAAGCGCCTTTCACCCTGAGCCTGGCGGCGCTGCACTACATGCAACACGGCTCCTTCGGCGCCAAATGGGACGGGCAGGCCTATGCCGAACGCACGGATATCATGGGACTGCTGAGGGCGCTGCAACCGGTTCCGGGGCCGGAATCGGTCAATCTCTGCGAGTACTTGCCGCTGTCTATCGGCAACTCCTGGGAATACCAGCCGTGGAATTCCCTCCTCACGGTTATTTACCCGATCCAGGTCACCAGCCACGTTGTCTCGCAGGACATGGACCTGTGGACACTCTCCAATAATGTCTCTATCGGCTACGTGAATGGATTCCTGAGCGCGTTCCCCGCGCAGAACGCCGGGGCAAAGGACACTCCAGCCTTGCAGGCCCCAACGCCCCTCCTACCGGAACATGTCCCCATCGGGGTGCCCATCGACACACCGTTCCTTGGACAGGTCACGGTATATCGGGGCCCGCTCACGGTCCTGCTGCAGCGGTTCTGTTCGGTGACCATCGACAAGTTCCCGCTGGGTGAGCAGCCTGACACGATTGCCTTTGTCTCGCCGGACGCCGCCGGTGCCGCCGGGTCCGTGTTCATCCTCGGGCGCGACCT
>CAIXUF010000605.1 GCA_903922535.1 Candidatus Hydrogenedentota bacterium | reverse complement strand
CCCCGACGACTCGGCAGGCTCGGGTTTCCTGCTGACGGCGGCGGGGCTGACGTCGCTGGAAGAGGCCAGCACGACGTTCACCGATGCGGCGAACGCCGGAATTACCGGCACGGTAATCAAGGACACCAACAGCAACGGCGTGAAAGACGGCGGCGAGGGCGGACTGGTCGGAGCGGTGGTCAAGGTCTATCAGGACAACGGTTCCGTTAGTGGGTCGTATGACATCGACGACGACCTGGTCGACTCAGTCATCACGCCCGCAGATGGAAAGTGGTCTTTCACAAACCTGCAGAAGGGCCAGACCTTCTTTGTCTTTGAAACCAACCCGACAGGCTACACCTCCACCAACGCCATTCCTAAGGGTTCCGAGAACGGCACCAGCACCAAGATCACCAACGACCAGATCAAGTTCGTCTCCGTTGCAAATGGCGGCAACAACAACGGAAACATATTCCTGGATCGATCCGGGATTGCCGCGGCGACGAATCTGTCGGTTTCCGGCCTGGATACATCCGTCACGGCCGGCGCATCGGATACCATTACTATTGCGGCTATAGATACGTACGGGAACATTGCCACAGGCTATACCGGCAGGGTTCATTTCAGCAGTTCTGACGGCCAGGCGGTGCTGCCCGCCGATTACACGTTCGTATCGGGCGACCAGGGCGTACACACCTTCTCCGTCACACTCAAGACGGCCGGGGCACAGTCGGTAACGGCCACCGACACCGTCACCGGTAGCATTACCGGTTTGCAGTCGACAACCGTCACTCCAGCGGCCGCCAGCACACTGACGTTCTCGGGTCTGGCTTCGTCGATCACAGCCGGCACGGCCGGCTCCGTCACCGTCACCGCCAAGGATGCCTACGGCAACACGGTTACCGGATACAGCGGCATCGTGCACTTGACCAGCACCGACGGGCAGGCCGTCCTGGCAGCCAACTCAACCCTCACCAACGGCACGGGCACATTCGCCGTGACACTCAAGACCGCCGGAGCACAATCGGTCACGGCCACTGACACCGTCACCGGCAGCATCACCGGTCTGCAATCGACCACCGTCAACCCGGCGGCCGTCAGCACTCTGGCTGTCTCGGGTCTGGCTTCGTCGATCACGGCCGGCACGGCCGGCTCCATCACCGTCACCGCGAAGGACGCCTACGGCAACACGGCTACCGGGTACACGGGCATCGTACATTTGACCAGCACCGACGCGCAGGCTGTGCTGCCCGCCAACTCCACGCTCACCAACGGGACGCGCACCTTCGCCATCACGCTCAAGACGGCCGGCATGCAGTCAGTCACGGCCACCGACACCGTCACCGGCAGCCTCACCGGCTTGCAGTCGGCCACCGTCAACCCCGCCGCCGTCAGCACGCTGGCGGTCACAGGCATTGCTTCACCGATCACGGCCGGAACGGCAGGGTCCATTACGGTGACGGCCAAGGACGCCTACGGCAACATAGCCACCAGATACGCAGGCACGGTTCGCTTCACCAGCAACGATCACAAGGCCGTTCTGCCTGCCGACTACACCTTCGTCAGCGGCGACCAGGGCAGCAAGTCATTCGCGGTAACGCTCAGGTCGTACGGCAACAGGACCCTTACCGTCACCGACACGGTAGCAGGCGTGCTGTCAGTCACCGTGAACCCGGCCAACGCCGCGGCGGCGGTCGCCGGCCCCGGCAGCGCGTCCATCCATGGGCATAATGTGACGTTCAACGTTTCCACGGCCGCCTCGCCCACCGGCGCCGGCACGCCCACGGGAACCGTGACGTTCAAGGACGGAGCGACCACACTGGGCGAGGCGACGCTGGTCGATGGATCGGCATCGCTGACTGTCTCGACGTTGAGCGCAGGGACCCACAGCATCACGGCTGTCTACAGCGGCGACGAGACCTTCGCCGCCAGCACGTCGGGGCCGATCCTGCAGCAAGTGACCCAGGAGACGCCGAGCATCGACTGGTCCAACCCGGCCTCGATCGTCTACGGCACGGCACTAGGCTCGACGCAATTGAACGCCTCGGCCGGCGTTGAAGGCACGTATGCCTACTCCGTGGCCGCGGGAACCGTGCTGCATACCGGCACGCAGACCCTGTCGGTAACCTTCACGCCCACCGATACGGTCAACTACACCACGGCGCAGAAGAGCGTTTCGTTGCAGGTGACTCCGGCCGCACTGACCGTGACGGCCAACGGCGCCCAGAAAGTGTACGGGGCGGACCTGCCCGCGCTGGCGGCAAGCTATGACGGATTCGTCAACGGCGACACCGCTGCCAGCCTGGCGACGCTGCCGGGAGTTTCGACAACCGCCACGGCCGCCAGCAACGTGGGAAGCTACGCGATTGTCGCCGCCGGCGCCGCCAGCAGCGACTACTCCATCACGTACGTCGACGGGACGCTGACTGTGACGCCGGCCGCGCTGACCGTGACGGCCAATGCTGCCTCTCGCACGTATGGCAACGCCAACGGGGCCCTTACCGCCCGCTACGACGGCTTTGTGCTGGGGCAGAATGAGTCGGTCCTCGGCGGCGCGCTGGGCTTCATTACCACCGCTGACGCCGCCAGCAACGTCGGGCAGTATGCCCTGACGCCGCAGGGCCTGACCTCGACCAACTACGACATCACGTTTGTCGCCGGCGCGCTGAATGTGACCAAGGCCACCCTGACCATTCACGCCCCCAGCGGCAGCAGAGTCGTGGGCGATCCCAATCCCTCAGCGACGGTCGTGTTCGAAGGGTTCAAGAATGGACAGGTTCTTGCCTCCAGCGGCGTGACAGGCACCCCTGTGGTCACGACGACCGCTGCGGCCAACAGCCCCGTCGGCACGTATGCCCTGACGTTGTCGCAGGGCACGCTGGCGGCCGGCAACTATGATTTCGCCTTCGTCAACGGCACGTTGAACGTTGTCGATCGTCCGGCCGTGGCGGCTGTCTTCGTCAGCAGCACCGCATGGACGGGCACGTTCCTGGGGGCGCTGGGCAACATGGCTGGGTTCCGCATTTCCGGCTCCAGCCAGCTTGCGGCCCTGCCCTGGACGAACATCAACCAGATCAGCCTCCGCTTCAACAAGGATGTAGCCGTCAGCAAGGACGACATGGTCTTGACCGGGGCGAAAGCAGGCACTTACGAACTGCTGGCGATGGACTATGACGACACCACGTTTACCGCCACGTGGACGCTGAAGAACGCCATCAGCAAGGCCGACAAGCTGCTGATCAACCTGTCCGACACGGTAACCGACCGGCTGGGCAACTACCTCGATGGCGAGTGGAGCGACGGCGTTTCGACAACGTCCGGCGAAGGCCACGCGGGCGGGGCTTTCCGCTTCCACTTCAACGTCACGCCCGGCGATGTCAACCGCAGCGGGTCGGTCAACAGCACGGATAACTCGCAGGTTCGGGCGCGACTGAACGCACTGGCCGGCAGCGGCACATACAGCTTGCTTCATGACCTCGACGGCTCGGGAAGCATCGACGCAACGGACGTGAACCTCATTCGCACGCTGATCAACGTCGTGCCTCCCGCTGGCGCCGCGGCCGTCGCTACGCTGCCCCAGGCCAACCCGCCCGCCCAGCAAGATCCGCTGTCGATACCAGGCCTGGATCCGCTTGGCCAATGCAGCCTGACTTTGGAGTTGTGACGTTGGCTATGAGATCCGGTCGACTATGAATGCTTCCTCAGGTCCGAAACTCTCGGACCGCTAGGAGTATTCCCTAGCGGACAAATGCAGTTTCTTGGCCTTTTCCCGGTGTTTCTCTTGCATCTTTTGACCCTGGCGGTATACTCTTGCTGGAGATTTACAAGGAGCAAGTATTATGGGCCGTGTTCAAGTTCTAAGCGTCGTCATTGCTATCTTGTTTCTGGCCGGTATCAGCCAGGCCGCAATCATCGTCAAAGTTCAAGACGTCACGATCCTGCCCGGAAACAGCGGCTTCTTTGACGTCTACATCAGCTCCGCCACGGGCGATCCGCAGATGGCCACGGGCTGGAACCTGGTGCTGACGCTGGTGCCCCCGGCCGGAATGACAAACGAAGTTGCGCTGGGCCACGCCTCCGTCGTAGGCATGGACATCGGCCCCGGTGCCCACACTCCCCTGGACGGAACGGATATATATTATGATG
>CAIXUF010000604.1 GCA_903922535.1 Candidatus Hydrogenedentota bacterium | reverse complement strand
CCCGCCGAGCTTGTCCGAAACCGCATGCGGCGCATCGGCCTTGACCTTCTTGCGGCATCCGACCACGCATCCATAGCAGGTCGTATGCCCTGCGCCAATCTTGTCGTCGTAGCTCTGTCCCGCCAAATTCATGTGATCGGGGTGAAACCCGCTGCTGTAATTGTGCGTGGCCATGTTGCCCGCGCCCGACTGAAAGCCCACGATCCCGGGCGTTCCATGCTCCACCAGGGTGGCCGGGAAGTCTGCCGTCTTCAGACGCTCCTTGCCGAGCGCGCCCAACCGCTTGAGGCCGTCCGGGTCGGCAAAGGACACCTTGGCGCTCTTCGGGGCACGGACGGCGATGGCGCGCAGGTTCTTGCCGCCCATGACCGCGCCCATGCCGGTCCTGCCGACGGCGTCGTTCCGGTCCACCAGCAGGCAGGCAAACCGCACGCCCTTCTCGCCGGCGGGGCCGCACTGAATCACGCTCAGATTGTCCTCTTTTCCGGCCAATTCCCCGTCCAGAATGTCGCAGACATCGCTGACGTTCCGTCCGGCGAGGTGGGACGCGTCGCGAATCTCCACGTTGTCCCCGTCCACCAGGAGATAGATCAGCCGGTCCGCGCGCCCTGTCACGACGATGGCGTCATAACCGGCCCGTTTGATCATCGGCCCGATCTTGCCGCCCACCTGGCCCTCGCCGATCCCACCCGTCAGCGGGGAAAGGGCCACTGCGCTGCAGCGGCTGACGCCCGAAACGGCGCATCCCGTGGTGATGCTTGGGGTAATGGTCAAAATGTTGCCCGGATCCTCCGGAGAAAGGTCGCCGGAAGTCTCGGACAGCAGGAAATAGGCGCCAATCGCGCCCCCCCCCATGTAAGTGCGGTAGAACTCCTCGGGCATTTCCTGCTTTGAGACCGTCCCGGCCGACAGATTAACCCGCAGAACCGTTCCCGTAAAACCGTTCGACATAAAACTTCTCCGGTGGTGGTGGCCCCGGCAGCCGGGGGCGCGCGGGGAATATAATGAGCCGGGATTATAGCCGCATTTTGGACGTGCCGTCCAGATCTTCCCGGGAGCCAAGCTTCTCGTGGAATCAGGGTTTTTCCTGATGTTGGGGCCGTGCTAAAATACACCCGATATGTTTCGTGAAACATATCGCTTCGTCTGGACGGGGAACAAACCGCAAGAGAGGTGGAAATGAGCCAGAATATGCTTCGAGTGGTCAATCCATACACGGAAGAGGTGGCATTCACGCTGCCGATGCTGCAGGAGGGAGAAGTCAACCAGGTGGTGAAACGCGCCCGCGCGGCGTTCCTGGCCTGGAGGGAGACGACCGTTTTGGATCGGGTTGCACTTTGCCGACGGTTCATGGCCGCGATGAGGGGCATGTGCGGTGGCGTGGCCCGGGATCTCACCATTCAGATGGGCAAGCCCCTGCGGCAGTCGCAAAACGAGGTAAGCGGTCTGCTCGGACGCACGGAGCACATGGCGGATATTGCCGAGGCGGTTCTTGCCGATGAATGGCTGCCCGAAAAACCGGGATTCAAGCGGTTCATCCGCCACGAACCGCTGGGCGTGGTGCTCGACATCGCGGCATGGAACTATCCCCTGTTGATAGCGGTGAATGTAATCGTGCCCGCGGTGCTGGCGGGCAACGCCGTGATCATAAAGCATTCGAGCCGCACACCGCTCTGCGGCGAAGCCTTTGTGGAGGCCTTCCGCAGGGCGGGCGCGCCGGACCATCTGGTCCAGAACGTGGTGGCCGATCACAAGGTCACGGAACTGCTGATGCAGCACTCCGGCGTGGATCATGTGTCGTTTACCGGTTCGGTGCGCGGCGGCCACGAGGTGATGCAGTCGACGGCGGGGCGCTTCATCGATGTCGGACTGGAACTGGGCGGTAAAGACCCTGCCTACATCTGCGCCGATGCGGATTTCGACCATGCCGTGGACAACTGCGTGGACGGCGCCTTCTACAACGCCGGTCAGTCCTGCTGCGCCGTGGAGCGCATCTATGTGGACAAGTCCATTTACGACCGCTTTGTGGAGGCCTACGCGGCAACCGTGCGCCGGTACGTGCTGGGCGATCCAATGATGCTGCAGACGTCCATCGGTCCGCTGGCTTCGAAAGGGGCTCCGGAATTCCTGAGGGGGCAGGTGCAGGCGGCCGTCCGCGCGGGGGGGCAGCTTGTGGTGGATCCCGGGGAATTCGCCACCCCATCCAACGGATGGTTCCTTGCCCCCGCCGTCGTGGCCGATGCGCCGCAGGATTGTTCCCTGATGCAGGAAGAGAGTTTTGGTCCGGTCATAGGGATCCTGCCGGTCTCCGACGACGAGGAGGCCATCCGGCTCATGAACGACAGCCCCTACGGTTTGACCGCTTCCATCTGGACTTCCGACCTTGATCGCGCCATCCGGGTCGGCGGGCGTATTGAGACCGGCACCTTCTACATGAACCGCTGCGACGTTCTGGACCCCGCCCTTCCCTGGTGCGGTGTGAAGGACACGGGGCGCGGCGCCACACTGTCGGCCTATGGTTTCCACCACTTGACGCAACTGAAGAGCATGCACCTGCGCACGGACATTCCCCGCTAAAGACATGCTGTTTCGGTCTTTGAAAACAGCGGACCCCGGCTGCGGGCACAAGGCCCACAACCGGGGTCGTGACATACAGACAGCAGTTACTTCCTGCGAACCCTTCGCGCACCGCTGAGGACAACCAGTCCAAGCAGCCCCCCAAGTCCTGCAAGACCCGTCACCGGCACACCCGGGACGACGGTCAGATTGGCGGAGGCGGGTTTAACATCATCGTAGGCGTCGCTCACCTCGACCGTGAACGTGGCGGAATCGGACAGCGCAAGACGCGGTGTGGTGTAGGAGGGACCTTCGGCTCCGGGGATTTCAGCGCCGTTTTTCCTCCAGACATAGGTTAACGGCGCATACCCCCCGCTTGTGGCAACGGTAAAGGTATGCGCCGCGCCCACCACCTCCTGGCCGCCTGTTGGCGGGGCCGTAATCCGCAAATGGTCCGCGACGGCAAGCACGCCGTCGCCCGAGGTCTTGCTGGCGCCGTCCGTATCCGTAACCACAACACTGTAACTGCCGGCATGGGAGGAATCGACAGATCCAATCGTGTACGAGTAGAGGTTCGGCGCGGACAGGGGAACGCCTCCTTTCCGCCATTGATATTGGAGCGGCAACACACCGCCGGAGGTCTCCACCGTGAATTTCTGCAATTCGCCCGTGTACGCACGGGCGCTTTGTGGATTCTGCTGGATCGTCAATGGTCCCACGACGTGCAGCAGGGCGGGTTGCGAGGTCCGCACGTCTCCACCGGCGTCGCTCACCACCACCGTGTAGTCGCCTTCATTTTCGGGCTGGATCGACGCGATGGACAACTGGTTGTCCGCCGCGTCGGGAACATCGTCCCCGTTGCGCTTCCACTGGTAGCTGAGCGCCGGAAATCCACCGGAGGTTCCGACGGTAAAGGTGTAGCCGGTGCCGACGGCCTTGTCCGCGCCAACAGGGTCCGCCGTGATCTTGAGATGGTCTGCAACCAGCACCTGAACCGACGCGGAATTGGCCGTTGTCCCGACATCGTCGGTGATGAAGAGAAGATAGGAGCCGATGTTGGCCGGTCCGGCGCCGGTGATGGCATAAGATGCGCCGTTTTCCCCTGTCAGGTCGTCTCCATCCTTCTTCCATTGCAGTTTCAGCGGCAGAAATCCGCCGGTGACGGTCATCTCGAGGGTGTAGTCCTCGCCGGTGTAAACGCGTTTGATGTCCGGATCATGCCGTGTCGCCAGAATCGGGTCCGCGATGTTGATGTCAACGTGGTCGCTTTCGTATATCGCGCCGTCGTAGCTCACCGCGCACCAATAGCTGCCATTCTGTTCCGGCACGGCGCCCGCAATGGGATACGCCGTGGCGCCCGTTCCCACGTCCTGGACCGTTGATCCGTTGTCAAACTTCCATTGATACACCGGGGTGCTGTTGCCAAAACTGGCCACCACGTGCAGCGTGACATTGCCACCCGTGTAGAGGCGTGCGGGATCGGGTTGATCCGTAAACCCGTGCCAGTTGTGAATCTTGCAGGTGCCGGACGCGCCGCCCGCATAGGCATTGCCCACCAGGTCCGTCACGGCCGTGTTGACTTGGATTCCAATGGTCCCGTCATCCTCCGCATTGTTCATCGTCACCGTGACGACATAGTTCGGATCCGCGCCCGACACGCCGAAGGTCGCCGCGCCCTGCAGCGATCCTGTCAGCGTCACATTGCCCGCGCCGAACGCCGTGCCGACGGGCTCACTGAAGTCCACCTTGAAATGGACCGTGTCCAGCGCCGTCGTCGCCGGGTCATCCAGCGCAGGCGTTGCCGTCGGCCGCAGGGTGTCGATCGTGCCCGCATCCGAATCCGCATGACTCACATAAGCCGCCGCCGAACCGGCGAGCATCAGGGCCGCAGCCACTGTAAATATCCAACGCATATCCAAGTCTCCTCTCATTCTTCATCCCATTACAAAATAGGTCCGTCCCGCTTGGTGGTCCGGT
>CAIXUF010000603.1 GCA_903922535.1 Candidatus Hydrogenedentota bacterium | reverse complement strand
GCCGTCGCTCAGGTCCTCTATCGCGTTGTTGTCCCCGGAGATCAGGTGGATCTTGCAGGTGCTGGCCGGTGTCACCCAGGACGGGACCGTCCAGGAGAATCGTTCCGCCGAAGCCGCCGCCGCGCCCAGCCATAACTTGTCCAGGCTGTCCACGTTCAACAATACCGCCACCGCGCCTGTGACATTGGTCTCGCTCCATGTCACAGAATAGCTTTGGCCCACCGTCCATGTCTCGCCGCCGTTGGGCGAGGTGACCACAAGCGCGGGCAGGCCGCCCGGCACCGCGATGGTGAAGGTGCCGTCGCTCAGGTCCGCGAAGCGGTTCTCATCGCCGTAGATAAGGTGGATCTTGTAGTTGCTGCCCGGCGTTAACGAAGTTGGAACTGTCCAGGAGAACTGTCCTGTCGCGGCCGCGCCCAGCCACGCGGTGTCCGCGCCGTCCACGTTCAACAGTACCGCCACCGCGCCGGTCAAATCGGTCTGATTCCAGGTGATGCTGTGGGTTTCGCCCTGCGCCCACGACTCGCCCCCGTTCGGGGAACTGAGCGTGAGCGGGGGTGCGATAATGCTGAAGGCGCCGTCGCTCAGGTCCTCTATCGCGTTGTTGTCCCCGGAAATCAGGTGGATCTTGTACGCGCTGCCGGGCGTTGCCCAGGGGGGGACCGTCCACGAGAACTGCCCGGCCGACGCCGCAGCCGCGCCCAGCCAGGAGATATCCGTGCCGTCTTTATTCAGCATGACCGCCACTGCACCGGTCACGCGGGTCTGGTTCCACGTGACGGTCTCGGTCTCGCCTTGAATCCACAGTTCGCCGCCGTTCGGAGAGGTCACCGTGAGCGGCGACACTCCGGACGCGATGGTGAACGCATTGTCACTCAGGTCTTCCAGCGCGTTGTTGTCGCCGGAGATCAGGTGGATCTTGTACGCATTGCCCGGGGTCACCCAGGCGGGAATGGTCCAGGAGAATTGACCGGCCGAGGCCAGGGCCGCACCCAGCCAGTCGATGTCCACGCCGTTGTCACTCAACAGCACGGCCACGAGCCCGGTCACCCCGGTCTGGTCCCAGGTAATGAGATGGTATTCGCCCCGTGTCCAGGTCTCGCCGCCGTTGGGAGAAGTGACACTAAACGCTGTTCCTCCGGGTGAACTCGCACTGGATGCGATGGTAAACGTGTTGGCGCTCAAACTCTCAATGGCGTTGTCGTCGCCTGAGATCAGGTGAATCCTGTACACGCTGCCCGGCGTCAGCGACGCGGGAATCGTCCAGGAGAATTGTCCCGCCGAGGCCAGGGCCGCGCCGAGCCACTGTGTGTCTGTGCCGTTCTCGTTTAGAAGGACCGCCAGCAGGCCGGTCACGCCGGTCACGTTCCAAGTGATATTGTGGGTTTCGCCCTGTGCCCAATTCTCCCCGCCGTTCGGCGCGGTAACGGCAAAACTGCCACACAAACCACTCGACACGGTCAGCGCCGACATGCAGGTGGCGAAGTTGCCTGCATCATCGGTCACGGTGAGCGTCACGGGGGTGTTGCCCACGCCGACGGCGGTGCCCACTGCCGGCGACTGGGTGATGGTCAGGCTTGTGTCGTAATTGTCGACTGCGACCACCCCCGCCGTGAAGTCTGGCACGAGGGCCTGGCAGGAGGCATCGGCGGCAACTGTCTGGCTTGCCGCACAGGTGGTGATGACCGGCGGAATGGGGTCCACCACACTCAATGGCATCTCGTAGGCGCCCATGTCAACGCCCTTGCCCTGCGGACGTGCCAGCCCGGTAATGTCCGTTGCCGGGGCTCCTGTCGCCGTGCCGGTGTCAATGCAGGGAGACCCGGTCAAAAGCCGCACGTTGCCCGGCGCCGAAACAAACAGCGGGTTGGTGATTATATTCCCCGTACCTGTATAGCCGCCCTGCACACAGGAATAGGACACCGCCACTTTATAAGAATCGACACACATTTCTGGACCGCTTCCCCCCGTGTCGCCCCAGAGGATGCAGTCTTTCACCGTGGCGAGCCCGGAGGTACTAAAGATGGTGGAATGCAGTGCAATGGCACCACCATTGGCGGCCGTGTTTCCAGTGAACGTGCAGTTCATTACCGTCGGCGTGGTGCCGCCAGCGATGTCCATCCCGCCGCCTTTGCCTCCGCCTTGGGCCGCGTTTCCGGTGAACACGCAGTTGATTATCATCGGCACGCCGCCGGAATGGCGCATTCCCCCGCCGGAGCCCGTGCCATGGCTGTCGACGGAGGCCAGGTTTCCCGTGAACGTGCAGTTGGTCAGCACAGTCGAGGACGCGATGCCATACATTCCTCCGCCGCAGCCGGCGGTGTTCTGGACGAACGTGCAGTTGGTCACCACCGGCGCGCCGCCGGTATTGTACATTCCCCCGCCGGCGCCGACGTCGCCCATCGCATTGCCGCAGGGTACGGCGCTGTTCAGCGAGAACGTGCAGTTGGTCACCACCGGCGAGGCATCGGAATTGTACATCCCCCCCCCGCAGCCACCAATAACGTGGGCCTGGGCACTGTTCAGCGAGAACATGCAGTTCTTCACGGTGGGCGAAACGCCGACATTGCGCATGCCCGCGCCCTTGCCGTCGCCGTTAACGCCAGCAATCGTTTTGCCGCGGGTGACGGTGAAGCCGTCGAGGGTGGCGTTGTTCGCGCCGGTGACGCAGACGTATGCGTTCTGGCCGTCAATGCTGGTGACGTTTGCGGACCGGTTCCGTTGATCACGCGCGCTTTCCGTCCCCGCGAAACCGCCGTAGAGCGCCACACCCGCCTTCATCGTCACCACCGGGTCCGTAGTGGCGGTATACGTTCCCGCCTTGACCCAGACCTCGCCGCCGGAGGCGGCATAGGCCGCGTCCACCCCGGCCTGAAGCGTCTTGTAGGCCGTGGGCCAGCTTTGCCCGTCGGGTGTGGCGGCCGTTGAGGCCGCGTCCACGCGAAAGATGCCCGCGGCATGTGCCGAAACGGCGCAACCCAGCGCCAGCACCCCAACCAAATATCCCTTCCAAGTATTCATCGTCCAACCCTCATCCTGGTTTCACGCCCACCCTATGCCTATACCGTGCCCGCTCTCCGCCTCCGCCAGTCTCACGCTCTTAGAATATACCGCCGCCCCCATTCTGTCAACGCCTGTTTTCACAGTTTGGACAAGCGCGGGCCCTTACAGCGCCCGCCGTATCGCGTGCCTGCCGCCCCGCGCCGGTGACGCCCCGGTGCGCGCCGCCGCCTACAACACGACCGTCACGGTGTTACTCGGCGGGCCGTCGCCGGCCATGTTGACGGCAACGACGACGTATTCCCATTCCTTGCCCCGCTCCTGGCCGTTGAGCGTGGTCCCGCAGCCGAGGGACATGCCGGCGTCGGTCCACGCCTCCTCCGTGGACAGGCGCCGCTGGATGCGGTAGGCGGCCACCGCGCCGCCGTCCATCGGCGCTTTCCACCCGAGGCCGACCCAGCCCCCGCCCTGCCGGGGCGCTTCCAGGCCCAGCGGCTGCCCCGGCGGCACCAGCGCCGCCGGCACTGCGCGCCCGCCCCAGCCCAGCATCTTCAGCCGCGCATCGTCCCGCTTCACCACGCTCTCGGCGTAGCGCAGTTCCGCCTTCATGTCGTCCACCAGCGACTGGAGCGCGGCCCTCTTCTCAGCCACGGCCATTTCGGCCGCCGCCTGTGCGGCCGTGGCCGCGTTCTTGGCGTCCAGAAATGCGTTCAGCGACCCCAGCAACGCCGCCGGGGCCACCGGCGGGGCGGGGTACACCGCCGCATGGTCCGCCAGCCCGGCCCCGATGCCCCGGGCCAGTGCCACAATCTCCGCCTCACGGATTGGAAATCTTGCCATCGTCACATCTCCCTGTATTGGAACGGCTTAAGCCGCTCCTCCGCGGCCCGCAAACGCCCCATGGGCGGTCCAATCCGCCGCAAACGGCGTTTAATATGGCTTATCTTAAGCTTCATATGCCTTATCTCACGCATCATATAAGTCATCTTACGTTTAATATGGCTCATCTCATGCGTCATATAGAGAAACTCATGCATCACATTACTCATATGAGACTTCATATGGCTTAAATAAAACTTAATATTATGCGAATCACACTTCATATTATATACCTTATGCTTCATATCAGGCATCTCACGCTTCATATGCCCCATCTCACGCTTCATAGGACACATTCCACGCCTGTATTGTGACGGAGGAAGGGTAATTTGCCCTGGAGACGCGGGTATATTCGTCATGCGAAGGCGTGTTTGGAATGGGGCGGCGTTGGACCCCCGTACGCGTGGGCATGACCGGGGATTCGAATGTCCGCCTTGGGTGGCATAGTGGCGTTTGCCCGTTGCGGGGCCGATCTTGTGGACTTGGCAAGCGGAGGTGCCGTGGGCGGCTACTTGACTGGCGTAGAATTCGCCCGCACCGCCGCATGAAGCCGCGGCGCCAGCTCCTTGCGATCACCCGGCATGAGGGTTCTCGCCGCAGGGTGCCCGCAGCGAAACGGAGCGCACCCGTTTCCCCAGGGCTGCTCGCGCAACCCGCCTATCGGACGACTGGGGTGACAGTCTTTGCTTTCATTCGCCGGGCACCCAGGCCTGAATCCGACGCCATCAGGTGCCGCCGGGGTATGCCGGCGCGCTTTGTCGGCCGTCAAAAACGTGTATCCTTGGGAAGGAAAAGGTTACTATCGTGGCCGCCGCCGAAAGAGCCGGGGCGGGATTGGAGACGAAAGACAATGATGAAGAAACGAACTTTTGCCCTGTTGGTCGCGGGTTGGGCCACTTTCTTGGCCTGCACGGCCCCTGCCCAGACGCCGTTGAAAGATCCGCGGGGACGGGTCCAGGCGGCCATGCAAAATGCGGCGGAGCTTAAATCGCTTGGGTTTACCGAGTCCGTGAAGGGCACCATGGCCGCAAATGGGGGCACAAACGACTCCGCGCTCAAAGGGGAACTGGTTCTCAGGGGAAAGACGGGATTGTCCAGCCTTTTCACCATGCAGAAGCAGCAAATCCGTGTGGTGAGCGACGGCACCACCCATTGCCTGTACATCATCGGCGACAGGACCTATCAGAAGACGGGTGAGGCGATTCCCCGGACCCAGTTGATGACCGTGGTCACCCGGGGGATTCTCAACACCGCGACCACCTGGGTGGCCGGTTTCCTGCACAACAAGACGGAACTGCTGGACACTTCCGGAAACATTGAGGGCAAAGGCGATCAGAACATTGAGGGAACGGACTGTGAAGGGTATCTGCTGAGCTATTCCGGGTTTGACGTCACGGCCTGGCTGACACACGGCGACCCGCCGGTGCTGCGCCGGGCGGAGGTGGACTTGGACAAGAGCGCGAAGAGCCAGGGGAAGGACAGCGGCGTGAGTTCGGCACTTGTCCAGGTGGACATCACCGACTGGAAACCCAACGTGGACACCCAGGACAGCCAGTTTGTCTTCACGCCTCCGGACGGTGTGGAGGAACTCAAGCCCGGGGCGGATGTGCTTGAAGGCAAGAAGGCGGTGGATTTTGATCTGCCCCTGCTCGGCGGCGGCAGCGTGAAACTCTCTGGTTTGAGGGGGAAGTCGGTCGTTCTCGACTTCTGGGCGACCTGGTGCGGCCCCTGCCGCAAGGCCATGCCGATCGTCGACAAAGTCACGGAGGAGTTCGCCGACAGGGGTGTGGTGCTCTATACGATCAACCAGGGGGAGGAGCCCGAAAAAATCGAGAAGTTCCTCGCGGCCATGCAGCTCAACCCCAAGGTGGCGCTCGACACGGAAGGCAAGGCAAGCCGCGCCTATCAGGCGAATTCGATTCCCCGCATCGTGCTCATTGACACGGACGGCGTGGTCCGCAAGGTGTTCCGGGGCGTCCCCCCCCAGTTCGAAGATGCGTTGCGCGAAGCGTGCACCGCCCTGGTCAAGACCACCGCGCCCGCGAAGTGACCTTCTTGCGGATTGGCTGAACGGTCAAGATTTCAAGAAGAAGGGCTGGGTCCACGCCTGGCTGGTGCCGGGTCCGAAGCATTCGATCCGGACATAGCGCCAGGGCGTGCGGTTCGGAACCTGGAAGTCAAGCTGTGAACCGTCCACCTGCGCGGCGGTGCATCCATGATTGCAGTGGACGCGAAACGCCTGCGCGTTCGGTGAAAAGACGCGAATGCGCGGCCCTTCAACCCGTATCTCGTCGATGACAACGCCGGTGCTGGCGTAGAAGCGGCCGAGGCGCAGCGCTTCGAGTATGGCGGATTTCCCGCGTGAGGCGCTCTGCACCATGTTCCAGCAGACACCCCGATCCGCGTCGTCATGGTTGTCGTCGTTGGCAAAACCCCAGACGCGGCGGTCCTTGCTGAGCAGCATGTCCCACCGGTCCGTGGCAAGGGGGGACCCTTCGGCGCGCAGGGTGACGCCGTTGTAGATCTCGATGCCCGTGTATCCCGTCAACGCTTCCAATATGCGCTGGTCGCAGTGGTTGAATTGGACATCCCAGTTGGGGTGGTTCATGATGGCAAGACCGCCCATGAAGACGGCGGTGTTGATGAGCGCCTGCCGGTCGGCATTGGGCTCCAGCTTTGTGGTCGCGTTCACGTGGAGCATGTGGGGGCCGTTTGCGGTGATTTCGTTTCCCCGCAGCAGTGTCATGCCTTTGCAGTCAAGCTGTTCGACGGGCGTGACGCGGTCATGGTCGCTGATCATCAGGAAGTCATAGCCCAGTGCGGCATAGGCGTTCACCACGGCCTGCGGGGACAGGTTGCCGTCGCTCTCGGTGGTGTGGGTGTGCAGATTTCCGCGCAGCCACGGACCCGGACCGGGCAGATAGGGGGACTCGATGACGCAGCCCATCACTGCGCGTCCCAAAGTCCCAGGAACTCCTCTGCGGTGGCGTCGGAAAGCACTTCGGGACGGTACAGTTTCTTGACAATGGGGTCCGGCACGCGGGTGGTTTCACCCGTCTCGGGGATGTTGGTCAACTGGCGCTGGATCACGCCGGCCTCGTCGCACTCGTAATAGGTCCATGCGGCGCCCTTGCCGGGCACGAATTGGGAGGTCTTGAAGTATTTCATGGCGGATCCTTCAGCGGATGGAGATCATCCGGTCAATGGGCGTGCGCGCGCGGGTGATGATGTCGTCGCTCAGTTCCACCTGGTACTGCAGCTTGCGCAGCGCCTCCAACGTGTCCTCAAGGGTGATGGTGTTCATGTGCTTGCAGCGCAGGCTGCACGCGCGGACCATTTCCCGGTGGGGAAACTCGGCGGCAAGGTTGTCGCCCATGGAGCATTCGGTGAAGAGCGCGTAGCGCGGCGCGTCCACGTCGCGCACGTAGTCCACCATGAGCTTGGTGCTCCCGGCCACATCCACCTTTGCCATCACTTCCGGGCTGCATTCCGGATGGGCCAGAATGACGGCGTCGGGGTACTGCTTGCGGATGTTGTCCACGTCCTCGACGGTGAACAGCTCGTGGACCTCGCAGCGCGACTTCCAGCCGATGACCACCGGCTCGTCCGCGGGAAGCAGCGCATAGTTTTCGTCGGTGTCCGCCGCGGCGAAATAGCGCACGCCCAGTTCCAGGGCGGTGTTGCGCCCGAGGTATTCGTCGGGCAGGAAAATCATGCGTTTGTGCCCAAGGGCCATGAGGTGCTTGAGCACCTTGTCCGCGTTGCCCGAGGTGCAGCAGTAGTCCGATTCCGCCTTGACCGAGGCGTAAGTGTTCACGTAGGACACCACCACGGCGTCCGGGAAGCGCTTGCGGAGGGCAATCACGTCCTCGGCGGTAACGCCCTCGGCCAGCGAGCAGCCGGCCTTTTCGGAGGGGACCAGCACCGTCTTCGAGGGGTTGAGGATCTTGGCGGACTCGCCCATGAACAGGACGCCGCAGAAAACAATGACGTCCGCCTGGGTCTTGGAGGCGACCACGGACAACTGGAGCGAATCGCCCGTGTAGTCCGGCACGGAGTGGTAAAGCGCGGGCTCCATGTAATTGTGGCCCAGAATCACGGCGTTCATCTCCTGTTTGAGGAGATTAATCTTGTGTGCGATCTCGGCCTTGGCCTGAATCTCAAAATCGGGAATGACATGGCTCAGACGGGCCCGCATCAGTTTGAGCGTCTCGTCCATCGAGGCCGGGATGGGAAGGGTGGCGGAATCAGGCATGGTAATACTTTCCCACGAGTGCGCCCCAAATACCGGGGTGCGGTTATGCGTTTTACGCTGGATTGGGATCGGAAGACGCGCCGGGAGAATAGCATATTGGACCGCGGGCG
>CAIXUF010000602.1 GCA_903922535.1 Candidatus Hydrogenedentota bacterium | reverse complement strand
GCCAATCTTGTCGCAGAATTCCTGCGTGAGCGGCGCGCCGCCGACAACCACCACCGCCTTGGGGTCCTTTTCCTTGACGAGCCTGGTGGTGGCTTCCATGTTGACCATGGTGGTGGTGAGCAATGCGCTCAGACCGACGATGGCACCGGGATGCTTTTCCACTTCGGCGAGGAACTTCTCGGGGGCCACATCGACGCCGAGGTCAATCACCTCGTAGCCGGCACCCTCCATCATCATGCGGACAAGGTTCTTGCCGATGTCGTGCAGGTCGCCTTTGACCGTGCCGACGACGAACACGCCCTTGTGTACGGCGGCGCCGCTGGCGAAGGCCGGTTTGAGCTGGTCCATGCCGGCGGTCATGGCCTTGGCGGCCATGAGCAGATCCGGAACGAACACCTCGTTCTTGCTGAATTTGCGGCCCACGTCGTTCATGCCGACCATGAGGCCCTGGGTCAGGATGTCGTTCGGGTTCACGCCGGAGGACAGCGCGTCACGAACGAGTTCGAACACGCCCTCCTGGCCGCGAAGGTCCGGCGGATACGGCGAATTCTGGTTGATCTTGCCCCGGCTTGTGCAGGTTGCGATGCGTTCAAAGAGTTCCATTGCGCTGTTCTCCAAACCCGTTATTGCGGTTGACCTTGCGGCAATATACTACACATAACGTCCCAATTCCAATCCCCGATCTACAAAATACTTGTACGAATCATAGGTGACCTGGTTGGGGATGCTGTGGTCGGAATGGAGCACGTAGCCGCAGTGCCCCTTGACCACGGGCACCTTGGCTGACAGTTCCCGGTCGATGGCGGTGCGATCGTTGGTGTAGAGCACGCGCACGTCAATCCCGCCCATGAACGACAATCGGTCGCCGTAGTCGCGGTGCAGTTGGAGCAAATCCATGCCGGCCTTCACCTCGATAACCTGCAAACAGTCGATGCCCGCCTCGATCATGCCGGGCACCAGCGGCTCGACATAGCCGCAGGAGTGCATGACCACCGGAAGCCCCCTACTCTTTGCATAGTCGATGGTGAACTTGTGGCCGGGCTGGATGATTTCCCGGTACATCTCCGGCGACATGAACGGCCGCCCCTTGAAGCCCATATCCTCGTAGAACCAGACGCCATCGGGCGGTCCCTCTTCGGCGAAGAGAATCTCCAAAAGGTCCACGGTGAGCCGGGCGTAGGTGTCGACCATGTCGTGCACCCAGTCGGGGTCGACTGCCATGCCCATGAGCATGTATTGGTGGCCGCAGACGGGGTGCATCAGTTCAAACACATTCACCCCGGACCAGAAGAAGAAGCGTCCCCGCTCGGCAGCTTGGCGGCGCGCGTTTCGGTAGCCCTCGAAATTGATGCGCGCGCGATCCGGGGTAAGGAAGGGCTTTATGTGCTCTTCCCAGCCCTGCCGGTTCTGCACCAGGAAATCGACATGCTCCGGCGTGGCGTCGTGGGTTTTGTGCGTGCGCAGCAGCGCGCCGTTGCCGTCTCGGCGGAGCACCGTCTCGTCGGTCTCCTCGACCACGACAGGATCAAAATCGAGCCGGGCCACCGTATTGAACGGCCAGAAGCCCTGCATGTCAAAACCGAAGTGGTCCTCCATACTCTGTCCGGGCTGGATGTGGCCCTGCTGCTGCCAGAGCGCAAGCGTGTCGCCCCAGAAATGCTCGAAGAGCCCTATGCGGTCCACGGGCTTGCGCGCCAATATCCGCGCCGTCCGCTCCACGCCGGTCATTGTGTCGTTTGCCATGTTGCACTCCGCGTCCCGCGCCGCGCCGGGCAGCGCACATGATAGCGGTCTGTGCATATCAGGGCAAGACCCAAACCCGCGTGACTCAAACCCATGTGTATCCCATTCGCGATGACGGGCCGCCGCAATGAATGTTTGCCATACTGGTTGCTATACTGGGGGGGAAGAGACCGGTAACAAGCCGGTGAACATCCAATCGGGAATTGACGGCACGAGAATGGCCACAGAAATGGGAGTGGGAAAAGTCCGCGCGGGCAATGCCTGCATTTTGGCGGCGCTCGTTTGTGCCGCACTGGTCGGCCTTTACCTGTGGACGCAGTTCTGGCGTGGGGAAGGCCGCGCCGGCAGTGACGCCGTCGCCGACGTGATGCGCTATTACATCCCCAACCTGCTCTTTTCCAGGGACGCGCTGCTTCGGGGCAAGTTGCCGCTTTGGAATCCCGACGAGATGCTGGGCATGCCCATGTTCGCCACGATGGAATACGGGCCGCTCTATCCGCCGAACGCACTGTTCCTCTTTCTGCCCTGCGGCACGGCCCGGCTGCTGGT
>CAIXUF010000601.1 GCA_903922535.1 Candidatus Hydrogenedentota bacterium | reverse complement strand
TGTGGCGAAGGAGGCGTCGGCGGCCACCAGCGCCTCGGCCAGCGGGGTGGAGACGAGGAAATTGCGGAACTCGCGGTCCGGATCGAGTTTGCGCTTCTTGAGTGCAGCGAAAACGGAATCGTGGAGACCGCGTTCTCGCAACCACAGGACAAACCGGGCAGCGGCGAGATTCTCGGGGAGGTTGGCGGCGCGGAAGATCAGTTGCAGGAAGGCCACGCGCACATTGTCCATGCTGCCGGCGCCGAGCGTGCCGGCGGCGGCTTTGAGGCCGCCGAAGGTCCGACTGCGGGCGGAAAGTTCGATCAGCAGATCGTTCACGCCTGATGGCAACCCGTGTACCAACGAGCGTGCGGATGCGCCGTCCGGGAAGCGGTAATCAACCCAGAGGTAGCGCAGCATCTTGACGAGATGTGATTTGCCGCTGCCGAAGAAACCGCTGACCCATCCAGCGGGCTGTTCCGGGCGGCCGAGCCCCGTGAGATAGGCGGAAAGGATGCGTTCCAGACCCTTGGCGTATTCGCCATCGCAAACGAAGGTTTCCAGTTCAAACCGCAGCGTCTTGAGTTGTTCGGCATCGGCGCCGACCTCGGACACCTTCGAGACGCCGTTGTTCAGCAACTCAAAACTGAGGGGGTCTTTGAGGTAGAGGGTGCGGTTCTTCATGGTGTGAGGGTGCTTTCGCTGGATGTGATCGGCACAGCCATGTAGTTGAAACCGTCGCGCGCATCCATGAAACGGTAGAGATTGCGCTCATATTCGCCGGGGAAGAAGACCAGCAATCGCCCGGGAACAGCGTCCTCAACCTCGCCCACCACGGCCGAAACATGGGTAAACCCATACAGACCACCGACACCGAGGATCGCAAGGACGGTGTTGGCATCCACACTCGGTTGACAGCAGGCGTCGCGGATGGTCTGGACGACGTGTGCCCTCAGGTCCTGTTCGATGGAGGACAGACCGGAAGGAAATTTCAGGTAGCCCTCACAGTTGTCGTGGACGGCCAGCCACTGGGGCACGATGTCGGTGATGTCCAGAAGGCTCCATTTGTGTCCGGCGTCTACCGTCGCGACCTGGAACTCCGGCACACGTGCACGCACGCGCCGCTCTTCGGATGGCGGGTAAACCGCGAACCAGACGCGTTCCTTGCCTGAAAGGTTCGTGGCCCACGGCAGGCGCGTGAAGCTCTGATAGTTGTGCAGCAGGCGTTCGCAGTGGCTCATGCCATCGCCTCCAGGATGGGGTCGAAGCGCGGGAAGGTGATCTCGACCACGGACCCGACAATGTGCAGGTTCAGGAACTCTTCGCGATGGGCCTGTGCCGCCAACGATCGGGCCTGGCTGGCGTTAAGGTCGAGTATCTGGCACCACGGGGAGGTGAGAAGCGCCTCGCCATGGAAATCGCACAGGTGCGCAAGCAGGAGGGCCAGCGTCAGCGCAGCCGGGGTGGCGGCCACGCGCTGGCGCCGCTTATTGGTATGTCCGACAAGGTGGCCGGACTGGGTCCAGGTGGAGGCGATATTGCGGGCGGCGGTGGTAGTCGGGCGGCGGCCGTGTTTGATGTGGCCGCCGAAACTCCTCTCCAAAGCCTGGTCAAGATCGTTTGCCGTCACTGGCGAATCGTCGCGGGCGGCCAGGATGACGGGTGCCGTGGCTCGCAACAGGGGGTCGCGCGCCAGGACGATCAACAGCGCCAGGAGTGGACGGGATTTCGGGTCGCGCGCGTCGAGCGCGCGCAGGAAGCGGAAGATGGGCACCTGCGGATCAAGGGCATAAAGCTCACGCAAACGCCTCAGCGATTCGTTGCGGGAGGCCACCGTCTGCTTGCCGAGGATGTTGACGTCTACGATGGCGGCGGTATAGGCGTCACGGTCAGCATCGACCGGCAACGAATCCAGGCACCGTGCCAGCTCCTGCATCATCATGGTGCGACTGATGTGCGGGCCGCTGACACCGAAACGAAAACCGGCCTTGGTCGCCCTTTCAGATTCAGCGCAAATCATGGTGGTTCCGAAGCTTCACCCCCCGCCCTGCGGCACGCGCGCCGTGCCTCACTGCCAGCGGATGCAAGTTCAAAATCAGGATACAGTTGCCTGCATCGAAGGGCCAGTGAAAACGCGACGCTAATGCCATCACCTTGCGCAACCGCGCCGACTGTTGCACTGTCAGGGGATGCAGTTGATCATCGCTCTCCGCTGTACCCCGGAAGAATACATGCTACAACGACTCGACCGTCAGGTCTGCTCGCCGGAACAATGCCCGCGCTGCGGGGCCATTGGCCGACTGCGCGCGCATGATTACTACCCACGCAGCACGACCGACACCTGGGGCAAAGTAATCGCGATCTCCGTGCGCCGGTTCATGTGCCGGCACTGCAACGTGACGGTTGGCTGCCTACCCAGTTTTGCCCAACCCTACCGCCTTGTGAACAGCGCCACCATCGAGAAGGCCTTTCTGGGCGATG
>CAIXUF010000600.1 GCA_903922535.1 Candidatus Hydrogenedentota bacterium | reverse complement strand
TGCAATTCGCGGATGTTCACCCCGCGCATCAGCAAATGCGTGGCAAAGGAGTGCCGCAGCGTATGCACACTGGCATGTTTGACGATCCCGGTGCGAATGATGGCATCACGCATGGCGCGTTGTAGGATCTGTTCATCGAGATGGTGACGGCGCACGGCCCCCGATCGCGGGTCCACCGACCGATCTGTAGCCGGGAAGACATATTGCCACCCCCATTCCCATGCGGCCTTGGGATATTTGACCGCCAATGCGTACGGCAGTTCCACATCGCCATGACCTTGCGTCAGTTCCTGATCATGCAGGACTTTCACCTTTTCCAGATGCGCCTTTAAGGCTGACAGTAGGCAACTGGGCAGCAAGGTCGAGCGATCTTTGTCGCCTTTGCCGCGCACGAAGAGTAAACCTTGGTCGAAATCAAAGTCCTTCACCCGCAGGCTCACGCATTCAGACACGCGCAACCCGCTGCCATAGATCAAACGCAACATGAGACCGGCGGTGCCAGTCACGAAACCAAGCACCAGCGACACTTCGTGTTCGCTGAAGACGGTCGGCAGGTGGGGTCCGCGCTTGGCACGCAAGGAGTTCAGGCAAACCGTGTTCAGTCCCAAAACCTCCCGTAGCAGGAATAGGATCGCGCTGAAGGCCTGATTTTGGGTAGAAGCGGCCACGCCACGATGCAGCGCCAGTTGCGCGAAGAAGGCGCGGGCGGTGTCGGGTGCATTCCAAGGCAAGCCGCTCTTTTCGACGAAGTTGCGGTATTGCGATAACCAGGCGAGATACGTCTGCTCGGTCCGGTACGCGTAGTGGCGAATGCGCGTCAGACGTTGCACCTCCGCCATGGCCGCCGCCAAGGTTGTCGGAGGTGCCGGGGGGCCTGCCGGTGTTTCAGGGGATGACGCGGGGTGACCGGTCTCGGCACGGTATTGCAGGTAGTGCTTCTGGTAGAGTTCGACGGCGCGTAAAGCCTGCCGGATTTGCCATTCGGGAATGTCGCCTCTGCGTTCCAGTTGTTCGCCAAACACGCGATGGGCATCCAGCGCGGAGAGTCGGGAATCGCTGCCGGGACCAACCAAGAACCGTTGTAGCCAGCGCAGGTAATACGTCATCTGGGGTTCATCCACCAGGTGCCGATCTTTCCAGTACGCCTCAACGTCATGCAGATCAACAAGTTGTAGATTAGTCATAATGAGATCCTCCGTTTCGCATTAACGTCCATCGCGGCCCACGAGAGCCTTTCCTTCATATGTATATGCAGTTCGTCGTGCAAATCTTACATTGGCAATCCGCGCCATACGTCACGAGGTGATACATGGTTCAGTCGGAGATTGGCGTCAACGCCTGTCGTTGGACGCGGTCGCCGTCGAGCGATGTCATCCGGTGCGTGTTGCGTAACTAGCACTAGGGCAACGGATTCCAAAACACTTTGCACTTTGTCAGCCAGTGCGCTAGGCTGCGGGTTACATGGGATGCCAATTGCCGGTGGTAGGTGCCCTCGCAATTCCCTCATGACGCTGATAAAATCGTTCGGCAGGAGAAATTAAAAGATGAGTGATTATTATGTGTACGTTTACATTGATCC
>CAIXUF010000599.1 GCA_903922535.1 Candidatus Hydrogenedentota bacterium | reverse complement strand
AGATCAATGTTGAGCGCCATCGCGTCGACAACACGGCCCCGGTGTGCGGCGGCCACTGCGGGGTCGTACACCATCAACGGCACACGGATGCTCTCCTCATAGGCGTACCATTTGTCTGAGAGCCCGCGCTCCCCGTAGAAGACGCCATTGTCGCCCATGAACAGAATGACCGTGTTGTCGGCCGCACCCGTCTCTTGAAGCACAGCGCGCAGCCGTCCGATGGCGGCGTCCATGCCGGTGATCATGCGGCACACGTCCCGCATCGACTCCTGGTAAAAGAGCGGTGTGCAGAAACGGGAACCCCAGCGGCGGCGTCCTTCGCTGTCTTTGAGGAATTCGGGCAGGGCCTCATAGTACCGGTTGTCCGCCTGCTTCGGAACCGGAATCTGCGCGTCGGAATACATGGACTCATATTCCGGCTCCGGCGGATAAGGTCGTCGGGCATAGTCTTCGGCGTGGGGCACCTCAAAGCTCACCGAAGCGCAAAAAGGCTGGTCTCTCGGGCACGACCGAATGAATTCCGAGGCCTGGTCGGTGATGATTCGGGTGACATGCCGCCGTTCCCCGTTTACCTCGCGGAAGAAAACCTCCTTTCCCGGAGGCAGATCCACCAGGCCCAGCAACTCGCGCGGCGGATTGCCGCCCACGCCGCACTTGCCGAAGAACCCCATATGCCAGCCGGCGGCCTTGAGTCGCGCCGGATAGGACAACGCCAGACACTCGGGCGAAAGGTCGGTTGTGAACTCGTGGACGCCGTGCGTGCGCGCGTGCAGCCCCGTCAGGATGCTGGCGCGGCTGGAGCAGCAGATGGGCGTGGTGACAAACGCATTGGCAAAGCGCGCGCCCTCGACGGCGAGACGGTCCAGATGGGGCGTTTTCAGCACGGGGTGCCCCGCACAGCCAAGCATGTCCCACCGGTGATCATCAGCCACCAGCACCAGGAAATTGGGCCGCCGCGCTGCGGCCTGCGCGCCGGTGCTTCCGACCCCGGCCCATGCCGCGCCCGCCAGGGCGCCCACACCCGCCCGCGAAAGGAATTCGCGGCGGTCGAGCGCGTTCTTGTCTCGCTTCGAATCTTTCATGTCTTGTCCTTGCTCTTTGTGTGATGTCCAGATTATACGGCGAAGCAACGGCACAGAACAGTGTTGCCGATCGAGCCCGGAAGTGGCATGGGCACTTTGCTCATGGACAATATGGACGATATGGACAGAATGGACAGAATGGACAGGATGGACGGGAACAGCAAACCCACAAGGGTGTTCTTTCAACATTTCCACGAAGTCCACTTCGTCGTCCATGCTGTCCATCACTGGCAAGGCTGTTCAATAGCCCCGTGCCGCCTCCGGCTTGATTTCCCGGCGTCTTTGCGTGATCATGCTGCGGCGAACATCGGGGCTTGAGCCCAACAATCACAGGAGCGTTCATCATGGCAATATCACGCAGGGACTTCATGAAAGGTGCCGTGGCGGGCATTACGCTGACCGCGGCAGGCTGCGCCAGGGACCGCGACGCGCGTGCAACCACCGGCAAGACCGCCGCGCTGCACCGCCGCGCGATCGGCGCGAATGACCGCATCCGCTGCGCCTTTGTCGGCATTGGCAACCGCGCCGGGTCCATTCTGCAAAGCACGCTGCCCTTCACCGACATTGATGTGGTGGCCGTGGCGGACACCTACGACACCAACCGCGCCCATGCGCTTGCGGCATGCAGGACGAAATACGCGGGCGCGACGGAATTTGTCCGCTTCGAGGAAATGCTCGAAAAGACCCAACTGGACTGCGTCATCATCGGCACGCCGGACCACGTGCATGCGCCGGTCATTCTGGCGGCGCTCGATGCGGGACTGGACGTGTACACCGAAAAGCCCATGACGCTCACCTGGGAAACGGCGAAGCAGGTGCGTGATCTCGCGCGGGCCACCGGGGCGGTCGTGCAGGTGGGCACACAGTTGCGCAGCATGGGCATGTACCAGCGGCTGCGCGAGGTCATCCAGTCCGGTGAACTGGGCAAGCCGCTGCGCGTCTGGGTAAACCGCGACGCGAACGACAAGGCGCTGAACCGGGCGGACATGCCCAAAGACGGCACCGAATCCTCCACGCACTGGCCGCTCTTCCTGCGCGACACGAAACACTACGATTTCGACGCCCTGCGCTACTTCCGCTGGCGTCAGTTCAAGGACTATTCGAACGGCTATTTCGGCGACCTGATGCTGCACCATCTGGACATGTGCCACTTTGTGACCGGCTGCGGCATGCCCGCGCGGGTAAAGGCCGTGGGCGGCATTTACTGCATGAAGGACGGGCGCACCTGCCCGGACACCGTCAGCGCGCTCATCGAATATCCCAAGGAAGAATTCCAGTTCAACTACAGCACCACCGTCGGCAACGGCCACTACGGGCTGATGGAACGCTACCTGTGCACCAAGGGCACGGCCGAAGTGCGCGGCATGGGCGAACTCTCCATCTTCCGCGGCGACCAGGAGGAGAAGGTCCCTTCGAAGGGCATCCTGAACGAGCCGCACCTGCAAAACTTCTTTGACGCGATGCGCTCGCGAAAGGCGACCATCGCACCGGTCGACGCCGGGCTGATGGGCGCGGCCTGCGCCCACATGGCCGTGCTCTCCATGGAAAGCGGCAAGGCCGCAGCATGGGACGCGGACAAGGAACAGGCACTGCTGGTGTGACAGGGCAATGGGACTTACGGGAAGAATGGGAGTCATGGGAGGTATGCGAGGGGAGCGCGCCGTGATTTGTCTTGCAGAGGTGAATTACGCGATACTCCTGCACTTTCCCCGTTCCGCATAACAATGAGAGGTTTGTAGGAATGACGATGCGTCCCTTGTCTTTGGCCCTGACTGTGCTTCTTTTCGCCACGATTTGCCATGCCGCCGATTCCCCCCAGTTTCGCGGCGCCCACCGCACGGGCATGTTTGACGAAACCGGCCTGATGAAGGCTTGGCCCGAGAACGGCCCGCCGCTGCTGTGGAAGGCCGACGGATTTGGCGTCGGCTATTCTTCCGCCGATGTGGTCAAGGACCGGATCTACGTGACCGGCACGCTCGCGGAACAGGAAAGCTTTGTCTTCGTCCTTGACCTTGACGGCAAAGTCATCGACAAGATCCCCTACGGCAAGGAGACGACGGCGGAATCGGCACCAGGCGCGCGCTGCACGCCAACCATCGAGGGGAACCGCCTGTATCTGCTCAACGGTCTGGGCCCGCTGGTCTGCATCGATCTGCCAACCAAGAAAATCGTGTGGCAGGTGAATATTCTCGACCGGTTCAAGGGTCCCCAGACCGAATGGCACCTGGCCGAAGCACTGCTGATTGACGGCGATCATGTCATCTGTCACCATCGTATTGACATATGACTTCAGCGGAAACAACGCCCTCTGATAAACCGAACGCCCAACATACCCGAAGGATGAATTGGTGTATTCGATGTATATTGGCTGCTCATGCATCAGCACCAGTGACCGAGAGCGGTGATAAGGCTTGCCGGCAACGGCGATGGTGGTTGGCTTTTGATAGTCCGGGGAGTTGGGGTCCTGGTTGAGGACCAGCGATCCTGCAGTGTT
>CAIXUF010000598.1 GCA_903922535.1 Candidatus Hydrogenedentota bacterium | reverse complement strand
GATGATCTGCGTCTTCAGGCTGAAATTCTGGAGATTGGGGAGCACCTGGTACAACGCGTTCGCAATCCAGCCGATCGCGTCGTCGAACCATCTGCCGCTCTGGCCGGCCCGGTTCTGCACGTCCTTGAGGAATTCGGTCAGGTTGCCGGTGATGTAGATGAACAGGCCCATGATCGTGGGCACCACGGCCGACGTGGACGCGCAGGACACCGCGAAGGTGAACGCCGAAATGATGAGGAACTCGAAATAGGTGAGCAGCATCGACCACAGCAGCAGTGTGGGCATGATGCCCTGGCGCATGTAGAGGGCGGCGAAGAACAGCACGCCCATCAGCAGCAGGTTGACGATGATGATCAACTGGGCGCCGATGAACTTGCCCAGCAGGTACTGGATGCGGCGGACGGGCTTGGACAGAATGGTGTAGATGACCTTGTTTTCAATTTCACCGGGCACCACCGACGCGGAGATGAAAATCGTTATCAGCACGCCAAAAATTGAAATCGTGGCGACGCAGATGTCCTTGATGAGCTTGAGGTCAATGTCCGTCTCGGAGGTGGGGTCGAGGTAGGACGATATGAAACTCGCGCCGAAAATCACCATCAGGCTCAGCACCAGGAAGCCGATGAGGGTCTTTTTGCGGATACCCTCCCGGTAGGTGTAGACGGCGATGTACCAGGGGCCGCGGAAGAAATCGATGAATCCACCCATGATTACTGTCTCCGAGTCGACTGTGCGGCGCCCACGATGCGCACGAACAGTTCTTCAAGCGTTTCGCGCCGGGGCGCGACGCCGATGAGTTTGAGATCAAACGCGCGGCACAGTTCCAGCGCCTCGTAGGCGGTGATGGCGGAGGCCACACGGAGTTTGGCGCGCGACTGCACACGATCCTCCACTTGCAGCCCTTTCTCGGTCAGCTTTACGACTGCGGCGTCGTCCACGCCGTCCACGTCCACTGTCACATCGCGCTGCACCAGCAGTTCGTCCAGCGTTCCCTGGGCCTGGAGAACGCCCTCGAACAGAATGCCCACGCGGTCGCAAATCAGCTCCACTTCCAGCAGTTCGTGGCTGGAGATGAGCAGTGTCTTGCCCTGGTCGCGCAGATTGGCCAGGATGTCGCGGATTTCCTTGCGCGCGATGGGGTCCAGGCCCGTGGTGGGCTCGTCGAGAATCAGAATGGCCGGGTTGCTGATGAGTGCCTGGGCCAGGCCGATGCGCTGGCGCATCCCCTTGGAATAGCCGCGCAGCAGGCGCTTGCGCGCATGGGTCATCCCCACCAGTTCAAGCGTTTCAGCCATGCGCCGCTGCAAATCTTTGCCGCCCAGACCGTAAAGCTTGCCGTAATACTCCAGGATTTCCTCGCCCTTGAGGAAATCGGGGTAGTAGGCGCCTTCGGGCAGATAGCCGATGTTGCGTTTGACCGACGCCGAGCCGACGTTGGGGCTGCCGAGAATCTCGATGGTCCCCGAAGTGGGAAACAGCAGGCCCAGCATCATCTTGATCGTGGTCGTCTTGCCCGAGCCGTTCGGGCCAAGATAGCCGTAGATCTCGCCCTGGTTGATGGTGAGATCCAGGTCCTTCAGGGCATGCACATCCTGCGCCCGGAAAGAGCCTTCGTAGACCTTGGTCAATTTGGTTGTCTGGATTGCGATGGACACAGGAATGGTCCTTTACAGCCGGCCGGACTCTTTCATCCGGGACCGTGCGTGGCGATGTGTCTCGTGCGGAAACGCTCCGCTTCTCTCTTGTCCCAATGGGTTCCTCAGGGGATATGAATATTACCAGAACCCCGAAAGCAATGCAAAAGATCGCGGGCTGGTCCTCCAAAAATGCCTGACATGGACGGGCCGCGTCCGGTCGTCTGGCGGTTTGCCCTGCCAGCCCCGGAACCGCCGCCGGTTGCCAAATTCCAGGTCATATTTCCTTGACAACCCCGGTTTTTCGTGTTACCCTACCTGTGGAGTAGACAAAGGGATCCGACTTAAGATGCAGGCAAAGCACTGTATAAGGATTATCTGCGCTGTAGCCATCTCGATACCATTCCTTGGTGTCCGGGAGTTTGGCGCCTGCTCCCCGGCTGATGTCAACGGGGATCACCGGGTTGACGTTCTCGACCTTCAGGTCATTATTGCAAAAGCCCTCCACAACGGCCATTCCAGCGTTCTCGACTTCCAGCGGGTGCTGCGCCAGGTGCAGTTCGGCAAGCATGACCGCGAAATGCCCGCCTCCAAGCCCGGCGGCCCCGAGGTCTGCGTTTTCAGCTTTCAGACCGGGCGCATGGCCGATCTGGTTGACCGCGGGGTCGAATCTGAATCCACGGTTGTTTTTCCCCCGGTGCTTTCCGAGCCCGGCGAGCATCCTGAACGGTGCATTGTTCCCACCACCACGGAGCGTTATCTGTTTATTCTGACGCCCAATGCCCCTCCTTTCTCCGCCTGATTCAGGCGATTCGCACGGCGTATTGCCCTTTTTGGGAACGTGGCATGCATTGCCGGTCCAATCCCAGTGGAATACAACGTGTGTAATCGTCTCCTGCTTGTCTCTCAGACACACAGTGAACAAATGGAAATGAATCATGGGTTGATCTCCCGAAAGCGGCGCTTTCGCAGGGGATCTTGACCAGAAACGGAGAATTAAACATGAAGACGTTGTTTAAGTTGCTTTTTATCGCAGTCGTGGCTTTCGCGGCTGCCGGCACCGCTTCCGCCGGGACGCTGTCCGCGGCGGTGGGTGATGTCAACGGTGACGGTGTCGTGAACGTGCTGGACATCCAGGCGGCCATTGCTCAGGCGCTGCAAACCGTCCCCGGGTCGGCGCTGGCTGACGTCGACGGGAACAGCCTGGTGGACATCGCCGATGTGCAGAACCTGATAAACACCACACTGGGAACGGGCGGTCTGCTTCAGCGCGTGAAGGGCGTCCTGTCCGCCCCGGCGGACCTTCTGCAGGCAGGCATCACGCTGGCGGCCACTTCCCAGGACGGCGACCAGGTGGTCGCGACCGTGGACCCGGAAACCGGCGCTTTCAGCATCAAGCTGCCGGTCAGGAAGGCGTGGTCTCTCACTTTTGCCACCACACCCGATGCAGACGGCAACCAGCAAACCGGCACCGTGCAGTTCAGCGTTGCCGGAGTCACCTCCACGGTGCTGCCCCTGGCCGAACTCTCCCAATGTGACGTGCTGGACCTTGGCACGCTGACCTTTGGTTCGGTCATTACCGTCACCACGGACCTCAGGGATCTGCTGTCGCATATCAACATCCAGGATCTGTTGGTGGACGCTGACGGCAACGGGATTCCCGATTTCCTGGACAATCTTCTTGGAGAGGCCGCGAGGCTTCCCATTTTTGACTGCACCACGACGTCTGAAGGCGAAGCGCCCGTGGAGGGTGAGGTGGTCCCGATGGCCCATGGCAACGCGCTTTCCCCGATGGTTCTGCCGTGCATCGATCTGACAGCGCTAAAGCGCGTCATCAAGACCTGCGTGGCCGACAATCTCAGCACCGTCACGGACGTGAGTCTGATCGATGCCAACGGCAACCATATTCCCGACTTCCTCGAGCCGTTCCTCGGCTGCCTGCGTGATGCCGTCAAGACATGGCTCCAGCAGTACAATCTTCCGTTAACCACTGACATGGCTGTGGACTTCGTGATGAACACCATTACGCAGCACCTTCCGGAGTTGCTGCGCAATCTGCACCTGCCCCAGTTGACAGACACCCACGGAAACGGCATTCCGGACAGTATTGCCGCCCTGGTGGGCCTCCTGCACATCCCGCCCGCGATGGACGCCAACGGCGACGGCATCCCCGACTTCCTGCAGCACCGCCACCACCACGGGGGTGAAGGCGAAGTTGCTGAAGGCGAGCCAGCCGAAGGAGAGTCCACTGAGGGCGAGGTCCAGGTTCAGACCGCCGCAGTACCCAATGTGGTCGGCATGACGCTGGATGATGCAAAGACCGCCATCGCAGCCGCCGGTTTCCCGCTGGGTGCGGTGGGCCACAAATACAACGACACGGTTCCTGTTGACCAGGTCATGGTCCAGCGGCCGGAAGCGGACAAGACCGTTCCGGTGAACGCGCCAGTTTCTGTCGTGGTGTCTGCCGGACCGGCCCCTGCGCCGGTTGCTGTTCCCAACATCGTCGGCATGACCCAGGCCGATGCCCAAACCGCCGTAACTTCGGCGGGGTTTGTGGTGGGTATGGTGGCCCAATTCCATAACGCCACGGTTGCCCAGGGCCTGGTTGTCAGGCAGTTCCCGCCGGCCGGCACGATGGTGCCGCCCGGAGCGCCGGTGAACTTCGTCGTTTCTTTGGGAGCGGCGACTGCGGGCACCACCACTCCATGATCAAGCCGGCCACGAAACATCTGGACTGTGCGCCAGAGTTTGCGGCCGTGCCAGGTTGCTTCCGTGATCTGGAAGCACCGGCGTGGGAGGCGCTTCGCCCTGCTCCGCCTCCCACGCCCCGGCGACCTGCCCGAGTGGGCAGGGCCAGTTTGGCCGCGTTGGCTGTCCTGCTCCTGATGCCGCTGTCCGGTGCCTTTGGCGCAATGGCAACGCTGAAAGTGCAAAACGCCGCCGCGTCGGCGGACGGTCGTTCCCTGACCGTCCCCGTCGTGTTTTCGGCGCCGGCAGGCTGCGCCGTCGCGGCGCTCCAGTTTGATGTCGAGTTCGATCCGGCGGTGCTGACGCTGTCCCCCTCCGGAGGCGTTCTGGAAGGGGCCGCGGCAAAAGCGGCCGGGAAACAGATCAGTTTCTCGAAGGTATCTCCTGACAAGATGCGTGTGTTGGTGGTGGGACTCAATGCCGACACCATTGCCGGCGGCGAGGTCGCCAAACTCAACTTCAGCGTGTCGGGCGGCACAGCCTTTGCAGCATCGGCGGTACACGTCAGGAATGCGGTGCTGGCCGATCCGAACGGCTCGGAAGTTCCGGTGCAGCCCGGTGGCGGAGAAGTGCAGAATGGCCCAATATCCCCGCCGGACGGCGCACCGGGTGCACCGCACACGCTTTGGGCGGCCGCTTCAGTGCTGCTGTTGGGATGCCTGGCGGCCGGATGCGCGGCGGCGGGTTTTGCCTGGAGGCGGCATGCGCGTGGGAAAGACAATTCGAGGAATTCCCGAAAGAAAGCCGCGGCGCGCTGCGCCGCGGCCAGACATGGTTGATATGACGCATTTGGACACGTGACAAACTTGCTGGAAAGGACGCAGGAGACGGCGACGCTTCCTGCGTCCGATCCGGCGAGTATGGACACGGTCGAGGTCATCGCATGGTGCGGTTTCTAAAAAAACGATGGGTTCTGATGGCGCTTGGGGCCATTGTGTGCCTGGTCCTGGCGGTCTCGGCCGCGCAGGCTGGCAGAATCACCCTGGGCACCCCGGTAACGACGTCGGACGGCGGTCTGGACGTGTCGGTCAATATGACCCCCGATACCGGCCAGGATGTCGCGGCGCTCCAGTTCGACCTGCACTATGACAGCAGCCGGTACGGTTTTGCCGACGCGGCATCGGGCGATGCCGCCACCGGGGCGGGAAAAGACGCCGCCGTCAGTGAAACGGAACTGGGAATGGTGCGCGTGGTCGTTGCCGGGATTAACCAGGACACGCTCGGTGCGGGAACGGTGGCCACGCTGCACTTTGATCGATTGGACAAGACCGTCTCGTCCCCCTCTTTCTCCGACAACGCCACGCTGGATGAGGTGGTGGCGTCCGGGCCTTCCGGTGAAAACATCGGGGGATTGGACGTCTCCGCCGCGGTGTCCGAGTCCACACCGGCCACGGCGACGGAATCAAACGGCAAGACCACTTCCACCGGCACATCCGCGTCCGCGCAGAACAACGTCGGCAAAGTGACGGCCGGGATCGGTGTGACAGGGGTTGACCCGGCATTGGAATCGGGGTTGGGAAGCCCGGGTGTGAGCAGCCAGCGCAATACGGCCAGCATGGGTGCATCGGTCGGGTCGCGCGCGTCGGCGCAGGGTGCCGTGCAGGCCGTCACACCTGTGATTCCGCAGGGCTCCGGCACTGTTCCGCCCCGACAGGCTTCTGAAAACCCGTTCCTGGGAAATCCCGTCAAAATGGCCAAGAACCCGGTTTCCGGCAGCGGCCGGGTTTACGAACAATCCCAGAAAGCGGTGACCGCCGCTCAGCATGCGGAAGAGACGGCTCTCGCCGGGCGTTCTCCACAGGTGTCCCACGTCGGCCATTCCAACGGCAAATCGGAACGGACGCTCCTTGCAGGAACGGGCGCCGTTTCCCCGCCGCTTCCGGCGGTTGCGGCTTCCAAAACGGCCGACTGCGCGCTCAAGACAAACGATTCGTCGAATTCGGGCATGGTTGTCCTGTTGGCGGGGAGTGGCGCGGTGTTGATGGTGGTGCTTGGCGCGTGGGCGTTCAGGAGACGCTAGACGATGCGCACATGGACATTCAAGGGTTGCCGCGGGTGCGGCGTTTTGACGTGCTTCGCCGGTGTTGTCGGCGCGGCCCTTCTGCTTCTGCCCCTGCTGGCAGGAATGGAAAACGCATGCGCGGCAACACTGGCCGTGGCCAATGTTGAAAATGTCAACCCGGGCGACACGGCAGTGGCAGTGCCCGTGTCGCTGTCCAACGGCGGGGCAGGCACACTGATTGGCGGCGTCCAGATGGACCTGTCCTACGACGCGCCCATCCTGGCAGTGTCAACCGTGACGGCAGGGACGGCGGCGGTGAATGCCGGAAAGAGCCTGTCGTTCAACGTTGTGTCCGAAGGCGTGGTGCGGGTCATCCTCGCCGGACTCAACCAGAAAGCGATTGCGGACGGGGTGATCGCCGTGCTGGTGTTCAACGTCGCCACCACGGCGCCGGCGGGCACCTATCCGGTGGCCATGACCGTCGCCGAGATGGTCTCTCCCAGCGGTGTGCAGATCACGGGAGTCACGGTTCCGGGGTCGGTGACCATTGTTGCGGCTGCTGAAGGGGAAAACGAGGGCGAGGGGGAAGGAGAAGGCGAAGGTGAGGGAGAGGGTGAAGGTGAAACCGGAACGCATTCAGGATGCTTCAGCGGCACGCTGACACCGCCGCAGGACCCTGGAAACGCTGATACGGTCATCCTTTTGGCAACCGCTTCCCTGATGCTTTGTTTTGGCGCATCCAGACCAGGACAGAGGCAGCGTTCCGGGCAGTAACGCCCGGGGCTTGGACTGGTAGCGTATATGGTTTCGCAAAGGGCCATGGTCTTGTGCCATGCCCAAACAGAAAGAAGCAGTTGTTGTCCGCCGGGGAGAAGCACCCAGCCCTTCGGTGAACAGGAATAACCAGGCAAGGATGTGGGACATTATGACGCTTATTCGATTTGGGCTCGGGGTGCTGTTTCTGTTGTCAGCCAGCCCGGTTTGGGCGGCAACGCTGACCGTCGGTCAATCCACGGTTGCCGGCGCCCATGTGTCCGTGACGGTTCCGGTTACGCTTAGCCCCGGTTCGGGAGAACAGATTGTTGCCGTTCAGTTGGACCTGTCCTTCGACACCGCCGCCTTGACGTTGAACAATGTCACCGGCGGGGCGGTGGCGGTGGCGGCGGGAAAGGATGTTTCCCTCAGTTTCCCGGAAGATGGCACGGCCCGAATTATCGTTTCCGGATTCAACCAGAATGTGATTGCATCGGGCACCCTCGCAAACCTCAGCCTGACCACCTCCTCAACAATCGCCGTTGGTTCCCATCCGTTGGCCTGTTCCGAGGCGGTGTTGTCCGACGCGCTGGGGGACCCCATTTCGGTCACCGCGATTTCGGGCGCGATAAAGTCGGGCGGACTGCCGCCGAACGTTGTCGGGCTGGCACAGGCCGCCGCCCAGACCACGCTCACGTCGGCGGGACTGGTGATCGGCACGGTCAGCCTTGCATACAGCAACACGGTGGCATCCGGGCTTGTGATCAGCCAGTCACCCACCGCGAGCACGCATGTCGCCTACGGCGCCACCGTGAGCCTGGTCGTTTCCAAGGGTCCGCAGGCCGTGACGATTCCCAGTGTGGTGGGCATGACCCAGGCACAGGCCCAAAATACGCTCGTGGCGTCCGGTCTTGTCCTGGGCACAGTCACCAGCGTATACAGCGACAGCGTGGCAGCGGGCTTGGTTATCAGTCAGACGCCGTCTTCGGGCAGCACAGTGCCGTCAGGCAGCGCGGTGGCCGTGGTCCTTTCCAAAGGTCCTGCAACGGTGACGGTTCCCAGCGTGGCTGGCATGACCCAGGCACACGCGCAAACCGCCCTCACGGCGGTGGGCCTCGTGCTGGGTACGGTCACCAGTGAATACAGCGACACTGTGGCAGCAGGTTTGATCATCAGTCAGACACCGGCCTCTGCCGCCAGAGTGCCTTCGGGCAGCGCGGTAGCCGTGGTTCTTTCCAAAGGTCCGGCGACGGTGACCGTTCCCAGCGTGGCCGGCATGACAGAGGCACAGGCACAAAGCGCCCTTACGGCGGTGGGCCTCGTCCTGGGCACGGTCACCAGCGTATACAGCGACAGTGTGGCGGCGGGTCTTGTCATCAGCCAGACACCAGCCTCTGCCGCCAAAGTTTCTGCCGGCAGTGCGGTGGCCGTGGTCCTTTCCAAAGGTCCGGCGATGGTGACCGTTCCCAGCGTGGCTGGCATGACAGAGGCACAGGCACAAACCGCCCTTACTGCGGTGGGCCTGGTTTTGGGCACAGTCACCAGTGAATACAGCGACAGCGTGGCGGCGGGCCTGGTTATCAGCCAGACACCGGTCTCTGCCGCCAAAGTGCCTTCGGGCAGCCTGGTAGCCGCGGTCCTTTCCAAAGGCCCGCAGGCACCGGTCGTGCCCAATGTCGTTGGCTTGACACAGGCCCAGGCGCAAACCACGCTTGCCGCGACGGGCCTTGTCTTGGGAACCATGACCAGCGAATACAGTGACACGGTGGCGGCAGGTTTGGTCATCAATCAGACCCCTTCCTCGGGCTCCACAGTGGCTTCCGGCAGCGCCGTTGACGTGGTCCTTTCCAAGGGTCCGGCGACGGTGACGGTTCCCAGTGTGGCGGGCATGATCCAAACGCAGGCGCAAACCACGCTCGTGTCGGCGGGGCTCGTTTTGGGCACGGTCACCAGCATATATAGCGACACCGTGGCGGCAGGTTTGGTCATCAGCCAGACACCGGCATCGGATGCCGAAGTGCCGTCTGGCACGGCGGTTGACGTGGTTCTTTCCAAGGGTCCGGCGACGGTGACGGTTCCCAGTGTGGCGGGCATGACCCAGACGCAGGCGCAAACCGCGCTCGTGTCGGCGGGGCTCGTTTTGGGCGCGGTCACCAGCATATATAGCGACACCGTGGCGGCAGGTTTGGTCATCAGCCAGACACCGGCATCGGATGCCAAAGTGCCGTCCGGCACGGCGGTTGACGTGGTTCTTTCCAAGGGTCCTGCGACGGTGACGGTTCCCAGTGTGGTGGGCATGACCCAGACGCAGGCGCAAACCGCGCTCGTGTCTGCGGGACTCGTTTTGGGCACGGTCACCGGCGTGTACAGCGACACCGTGGCGGTGGGCTTGGTCATCAGCCAGACACCGGAATCGGACGTGGCCGCGTCTCCCGGCACGGCGGTTGACGTGGTTCTTTCCAAGGGTCCGGCGTCTGTGACGGTTCCGGATGTGACCGGCATGTCCCAGACTGCGGCGCAGTACAGGCTCATTGCGGCGGGGTTGTCGTTGGGAACGATGCGGAGCCAGTACAGCGACACGGTGACCACAGGGGTCGTGCTGACGCAAAACCCCGCGGCGGGAGTTGCCGAAGCCCCCGGCACGGCGGTTGATTTGATCATTTCAATAGGCTCGTCGGCGCTGTCCGTGCCGAGTGTCGTGGGCATGACCCAGGACACGGCGCAGAACACCCTCGTCACGGCCGGCTTGGCGCTTGGAGCGGTCAGCCACGAGTATAGCGACAGCGTGGAAGCGGGCAACGTCATCCGCCAAACCCCCGAAGCCGCGTCAACGGCGCATGCGGGGGCGCAGGTGAGCATTGTTGTGTCTGACGGTCCCGCGCCAAGCGGATGCGCCGGCGGAACGCTCAAGGCCCTGGGTCAGGGGCCGAAAAGCGGCAACGGACTTGTGGTTGCCGGCGCGCTCCTGCTGCTGCTGGTCTTTCACCGCCCCAAGCTCGCGGTGGCATAGCCGAAGCATTGGTAGATGCTGCGTCTACTTTTCCCCGGACGCGTCGGCCGGCTTCAGTGCCCCGGTCACCTCCTGCGCCGGGGGGACCTTCCCGTCCCAGTGCGCCAGGACATGGCCGTCGCGCACCAACGTCAGCCGGAACGGGTCCTCGCCGCGAAGGTTGAAATAGAGCAGCGGCTGGTCACCCAGGGCGTGCAGCGGAAACATGGGCTGGGTCTTGCCGCGGAAATCGTCCAAGTCCCCCGGCTTGTCCTCGTAGCACAGGGCCACCATGGGCGGGAGGCCGGGCTGGGACATGAGGTCGTTGAGCAGCGGCACCTTGCCCATGCATTCCTCACAGGTCATGCTGAGGATGGGCACGAGATAGGTCCCCTTGCCCAGGTCAAAGGAGCCCATATCGGTCACGAAAACGAACTGGCTGAAGTCTATCCCCGCCTTTTCTCCCTTCGCCGTGCCAGCGGGCGCCGCGGTCGCAATGTGCTCGACCCGCAGCGCGGCATATCCCACGGCCGCCGCGGCCGCGGCAAAGGCAAGGACGAAACGGAGCGCCGGACCGCGCCAGGAAGCGGTCTTTTCGGTCGTTTCACCGGACAGTTCCCTCTCAAGATCATCCGTCTTGGGCTTGCGCACCAGCACCCGCCAGACGACGCATCCCAGCGCGAAAAGCGCCACATTCTTGGCAATCGAGACCGGCGGAGTCATCTTGATCAGCGGGAAACAGCCGCAGTCCTCCAGTCCATGCACCAGCCAGGCGTACAGGATGAGGCCGGTGAACACGGCAAGCATGAGTTGGAGGCAAAGAACCGTCACCCCCTTCAACCGCAGCCCAAGCAGCAGCGCCACCCCCAACGACATCTCGGCAAACAGCGTGGCCAGCGCGAACCAAGGCAGATACGCCTTGTCGGTGATGACATGGTACGCCGACATCTGCACGGAAAACCGGTTGATGTCGGCCGCCTTCGGCACCGCCCCAACCACAAAAAACAGCCCAATGACCAATTCACAAACCCTGGCCGCCCCGCGTTTTGCATTCAAACTAAGCATACACTACGCATCCTTGTTCATGGTTCCCAGTCTCAGAAAAAATGGAACATGGATAGACAGGACACACAGGATGAAGCATCCGTCGATTTTGGGTTAGACCCTGTCCGTAACGCAGGCGTCCCGCCTGCCCAGCCCTATAGGTCCTATCCCGTCCATCCCGTACATCCATGTCAAGTTGTCTTATGCCTTCTTCTGTATTCTGCGGTTAATTCTTCGCCTTGCATTCTAACGCCGGAATCGGCTCCCGCGTTTGCGCCGCCGCACCGGGCTATGTTCAAGAAAACGCACCAGCAACCCCACACTGCACAGCACAAAGCCAAGCACAATGCAGGCCACGCCCCCGAAATACGCCCCCACCGCCCATTCACTCTTGCCCAGAACTCCATTTACCAGCACGAAAATCACGCCAATCAACGTCAACGCGACCCCGGTGAGCGTCAGGTCTGTTTTCGGAGGCTGAAGGCTGTCCTCCGGGACGGGCTCGACGGGCTCTTCAAGGTCCTCAAAAGCGCGCAGCAGTTCCGGCTTGTGCTCCACTTTCTCAAGAATGGCCATGCGGACATGATGATCAATCCAGGCCCGAAACAGGGACCGGAACACCACATAAAGAAATGCGGCCAGTCCGAGCAGGAACGGCAATATTAGAACGGATATGCGCATGAAGCGCCCTCATGATTTTGGTCAACCTCGGAGATTATACACAGTCACAGGCCCCAGGCGAATCCGTAACCGGAAGCACACGGGACGTCCGCGAAAGGGGCCTTCCGAAAATGAATGGTGCTGACGAAGCCGAACTCACAATTCAGACCCCAACGGTTTTTGGGAGATCTTCATCCAATCTGCCATATTCATCCTAGAAACGGCAGTTGGGTTGGCCATGGCTCACTTGAGTCATGAACTCTATGGACGGTATGGACGGTATGGACGGTATGGACGGTATGGACGGTATGGACGGTATGGACGATATGGACTTAACCCGGCAGCGGATCCGGATTTGTGTCCATCCTTTTCCGCAGAGTCTATGACATTCATGGCTTTGGAGAATTCTCCCTGAAGTCGACGGCCGTTTGCAGGTTCATGCCCCTTTGGACTCTTGGCAGTCTGCACAGAATGGTCATTGGTTTTGACGGCCGTTTCCCCGCAATTCGGAAACGGGGAGCCGTCCTCTGTGAAATTGCGCGGTTTACAGTTGACACTTCCCTGTTTTCCGTTCATTATACTGGGGAAGCCGCTCAGCGGCGGTCCGGTCGGATTTCTTTCCAGGAGTCATGCATGAACTACACGCGGTTGGGCAGAAACACGGTGAACGCGGTGCGTTTTGCCGAGATCCTGCAGGTCTTTGTGCGCCACGGGTTTGCCGACCTGCTGCGACGGGCCGGGTTCCAGGATGGTTTGCCCGCGCGCCTGCTGCGCGGACTGAACCTGATGGAGGCGCAGGAAGGGGAACCGGAGACGCTGGGCACACGGCTGCGGTCGGCACTTACGGAACTGGGTCCGACTTTCGTGAAGATGGGGCAGGTGCTCAGCACCCGGCCGGATTTGGTGGGGGCGAAGATGGCCGGTGAGCTGAGCGCGCTTCAGGACGAGGTGCAGGCCCTGCCCTTCGAGCGCATGGCCCAGGTCATCGAGGCGGAACTGGGCAAGCCGGTGGGCGAACTTTTTTCGTCGCTGGATGAACAGGCGGTGGGCACTGCCTCGCTGAGCCAGGTGTACCGCGCCGTGACGCTGGGCGGGGAGAACGTCGCGGTCAAGGTGCAGCGGCCCGACATAGAAAAGATTATCGAATCCGACCTGAGCCTGATGCACTCGGTCGCGGAGTGGATAGCCGATCATGTGGAAGAGGGGAAGATGATCGACCCGGTCGGCATTGTGGAGGAATTCACGCGCAGCATCCGCCGCGAGCTGGATTTTGCCGTCGAGGCGCGGGTGCTCGACATGTTCTGCAAGAATTTCGAGGACGATGACCGGGTGGTCATACCGCGCGTCCACCACGACTATTCTTCGCGGCGCGTGGTGACGCTGGAGTGGGTGGACGGTGTGCGCGTGGACAACCTTGCCGCCTATCCCGGGCGCAATTCGGACCCGGGCGTCGTGGCGGTGCTGGGCATCGAAATCCTGTGCAAGATGGTCTTTGAGCACCGGCTCTTTCATGCCGACCCGCATCCGGGCAACATCTTTTTGGTAAGCGACAACAGGCTCGCCTTCCTGGATCTGGGCATGGCGGGCCACCTTGAAAAGAACGACGTGGCGGCCTTCACCGACCTGTTCATGGCGATCTTCCATGACAACAGCCGCGAGTGCGCGGACGCGATTCTTGCCCTGACCACGCAGGATGAGCCGGTGCGTCCCGAGGCGTTTATTCACGAGATTGCCGAATACATCGCGTTTGAGGCACCGTCCATCATAGCGGGGGGGCAGCTCTCGCGGGGCATTGAACTGGTGGTGCAGATTGCGCGCCAGCACAGCCTGGAACTGGCGCCCCGTTTCTCGCTGCTGCTCAAGGCGCTGGCCACCATTGAGGTGGTCGGACGCTCGCTTGAGCCGAACATCGACGTGCTGCCCATCCTCCAGCCCTATCTGGAGAATGCCGCGATGGCGCGCTATGCGCCGGGGCGCGTGTACGAAGACCTGAAACAGCAGTTTGGGGCGCTGGTGCGCCTTGGGCGTCAGGCGCCGGGAGATGTCTCCAGTGTGCTGCACCAGTTGCGCGGCGGCAAGTTCCGGTTCCAGGTGCACCATGAGCACTTGGAGAACCTGTCCAACACGATTGACCGGGCGAGCAAGCGCAACGCCGTCTCCATGGTCATCGCCGCGCTCATCGTGGGGTCGAGCCTGCTCATCACCACCACGGGCACCATGACCAACGTCGGCATCGCCGGATTCATTCTGGCCGGCGTGCTGGGGTTCATGCTGGTCATCTCGATCCTCTGGGGCAAGGGGATATAGCGGCGCAGCGGCAGGTTGACGACCTCCCTTCTCCTTCCCGGCAAAGGACCCAAAGACGAAAGAGACCCAAAGGACGCTTTGGCGCCCGTGTCACAGGATGGCATGCTCAGTTTCTCGCCGGCACACACTCCCCAAAAATGGCGAATGCCCGGAGCGTTTCCGCTCCGGGCATTTGCATTCATGCAAGGTCAGTTTTGCGGGGGTCCGGGGTCTTCCTTAGATGACCAGTGACAGCACGCCGAGCGTGTTGGCCACGGTCATGTTGCAGGGGGTGTCCGCGCCCGTGGGAACATACTTTTGGAAGTCCACGTGGCCGTCCATGTACAGGAGGTTTGCGCCGCCCGGAATGTGGTTGAACGCCATCGTGTTCGTCGCGAAGAAATCGAACATGACGATGAGCGAACTCTGCGAGCTGTTGGTGCTGCCGGCGTTGTTGATGTCGGTGATCATGAAACGTTCCGCGCCTTCCTTGAGACGGTAGATCATGTTGCCGCCGCCGTTTCCGAGGCTGCGGGCCGCGTAGGGCGTGCCCGAAAGATCGATGTCACCGTCGATGAGTGAGGCAATCTGCGCGGCGTTCTTGCCCATGAACGCACCGGCAAGGCCCTTGTTGAGCAGCAGGGCCTGGAGTGCGGCCACCAGTTGGGGAATGCCGCCGGCACTCAGATCGGAGGGCAGCTTTGACGCGTCGGAACTGGCAAAGGTCTTCATCATGGTGATGAGCGGGTCGAGGGGTTCACCCGGCTGCACGTAGCCCAGCTTGTCCATGACCCAGCCCGCGTAGCCGTAACTGTTGTCCACGGCGCTGGCGCAATGATTCTTCGGGTCGGTGTACTGGAGGCAGGGTTTGCCGTTCGCGTCGAGGATGTTCTTCTTGGCTTCGTTCAGCGTCGAACTGGACGGACAGAACAGCAGGTTCGGGTCGGTCAGGTATTCCGGGTACAGGGCAAAGAGACTGGGGCCAAAGTCAAAGGCCGTGTCCGGAATCCCGTTCTGCCTGGGAAACATGCCCGCCTGCAGCGGGGGATAGGAGCCTTTTGCCTCGTTGCTGTACATCTTGAAGACCAAGCCCCACTGCTTGAGGTTGTTTGCGCAACTGGAGCGGCGGGCCGCTTCGCGGGCACGGGCAAGCGCCGGCAGCAGGATGGCCGCCAGGATGCCGATGATGGCGATAACCACCAGCAGTTCGATAAGTGTGAAGCCTCTTCTCTTCATGTCATGAGTTCTCCGTATTTTGCCTCTTATGATGTCCTCGCCCGACCGGGGGCTGCAGCCATCAGAATACTCAATGGTATTACCAATCTACAGTATCATGACCGAAAAGTCAAGTCCTTTTGTCATTGGTCAGGCCAATATTTGCGCAACCGCTTCGATTTTTACGTGATTTACGCAATTTTCGCAAATGCGGGAGGCGATTTTAGACTTCCTGATCCCGTCGGAACGGAGTATGGCACATTTTCGCGCGCCTCAGTCCGTTGTTGCGGCACTTCGTGGCAAGGCACGGAATCTGAAACAGGAGGTGGGGGGGAGAAGTGAGTTGTGTTCGGGGTTCTTTCGCAGGCCCCTGCCGACCAAGGGTCGCTTTTCCGCATACGGAAAGAAAGGGAAGGCGGCGCAGTGGAAAAAAATGGTGGGCGATACTGGACTCGAACCAGTGACCTCCGCCGTGTGAAGGCGGCGCTCTAACCAACTGAGCCAATCGCCCACTGCGGCGCGAATGCTAGCATACGGTTACGGGCACGGTCAAGAAAAAGATGAGCGTGAAATGGGAGAGGGGCCGCATTCGTCCTTCCTGTCCTTGCAGTCCTGTTCATCGTTCTACACGGGTCCGGCTTGGCAAATATCGAATGTTCGAATTCGGTAAAAAGCCCGTGGTTGGATTACAATGGCCCTGCGGACTCCCGAGCGGGTCCGGTGTGCCTTTCAGTTTTGGGTGCGCTCGCGTATGTTGCGTGTGTGACAAACACTCTTAGGAGGGCGAATGATGGACCCAAACGGAAAAGTTGCCGTGGTTACGGGCGGGGCTTCAGGCCTGGGCAAGGCGACGGTGCTGCGGTTGCTGGGCAGGGGCGCCAAGGCGGTCATTGTCGACTATGATGAGGCCGCAGGGCGGGCGCTGGCGGCGGAGTATCCGGAGACAACCGTCTTTGCCAAGTGCAATGTCACGGTCACGGATGAGGTGACCGCGGCGGTGGACGCGGCCATGGGCGCGTTTGGGCGGATTGACGTTTTGGTCAACTGCGCGGGGATTGGCTCTGCGGAACGCACGCTCGGCCGGGAGGCGCCCCATGACCTGGAGCGTTTCAAAACGGTGGTTGCGGTCAATCTGTTTGGCGCGTTTGACATGACGCGCCAGGCGGCTTTCCGGATGGCGCAGAACGACCCCGATGAGGACGGATGCCGCGGGGTGATCCTGCTGACGGGCTCTGTTGCGGCTTTTGACGGGCAGGTTGGCCAGGTGGCCTATTCGGCGGCCAAGGCCGGGTTGGTCGGCATGACGCTCCCGCTCGCGCGCGATCTGTCCTCGGTGGGCATCCGGGTCTGCACCATCTGCCCGGGCATTTTTGACACGCCGCTGCTGGCGCTGGTCCAGGGCGATATCCGCGCGCGGCTTGCGCAGTCCGTGCCGTTTCCCAAGCGGCTGGGGCAGCCGGACGAATTTGCGCAACTGGTGGAACAGGTCGTCTCCAACGCTTATCTGAATGGTGAAACGATCCGGCTGGACGGGGCCATACGGATGGCGCCGAAATGACTTTTGCAGTTGATCGTGGACGATATGGACGATATGGACGGGATGGACGGGATGGACGGGATGGACAGTGAAATCAGTTCCCTCCGCGGTCTCTCAGACTCTTCTGCCCGCAGAAGATATCGAAGTGACGACTCTGTTTTCTGTGCTAGTTTGTCTATAATTCCTAATCAATGGCGTCCCTCTTTGCCATTTTGAGCCACAACGTTTTCGCTATCAACCATCAACTGTCCACTGCTGAGAGGACAGGGTTAACAAATGGGCGTATTGTCATCGCTTCATGTTTTGGACTTTTCGGTGCTGCTGCCCGGGCCGTTCGCTTCTTTGATGCTTGCGGATCTTGGGGCGGATGTGGTCCGGGTGGAGAATCCACACCAGCATGACCTGGTGCGCGCATGCCCGCCTTTTGACGGGGAATGCTCCGCGGCGCATGCCTATCTGAACCGGTCGAAACGTTCGCTCGCACTCGACCTGCACCGGCCGGAAAGCGCGCAAATCATCCGGCGGCTCGTCGAGAAATATGACATTGTGTTGGAGTCTTTTCGGCCGGGAGTGATGGATCGGCATGGAGTGGGGTATGCGGCGTTGAAGGCGGCAAATCCGCAGGTGATCTACTGCGCCATAACCGGCTATGGTCAAACCGGTCCACTGCGCAATCGGGCCGGCCATGACATCAACTACCTGTCTTTGGCGGGCATCATGAGCCACAGCGGCCGCAAGACGTCGGGGCCGGCACCGCAAGGGGTCCAGATCGCCGATCTTGGCGGGGGGAGTTACAACGCTTTGGTGGGGATCCTGGCGGCGGTCATCGAGCGGCAACAGACCGGGAAAGGGCAGCACGTCGATGTGTCGATGTTCGACGGATCGCTCGCCTGGAACACGTTTTCCGCCACGCAGGTGCTGGCGGGCGGCGAGACGCCCGGCTACGAATCGATGCTCCTGAACGGGGGCTCCATGTACGACTACTATCGCACGCGCGACGGCCGTTATCTCTCGATTGGTTCGCTTGAGCCCAAGTTCTGGCAGCGTTTTTGCAGCGCCGTCGGACGGCCCGATCTGGCGGCACACTGGGAATTGCCCGGCCCGCGAATGGACTCGATAAAGGAGGAAATCCGGTCGGTTATCCTCGAGAAGACGCTTGACGAATGGCGTTCGGTGTTTGCCGGGGAGGATGACTGCGTCGAGCCCGTGCTGACCGTCAGGGAGGCGTTGGACCATCCGCAGACAGCGGCGCGGGGGATGGTGGTGGAGGTGCCCAAACCGGACGGCACGACCCAGCCACAACTCGGCTGTCCCATCGCCTTTTCCGGGTCTGCGTCGGAGTACCGCCACGTTGGCGCGCGGTTGGGGGCGCACACGGACGAGGTGCTGCGCGAAATCGGGTACGCCGACGGCGAGATCGAGGCGTTTCGCGGGGAAGGCCTGTTTGGGGGGACATAATGGGATTTGCATGCGGACAGGGGCGTGCCGCCCCTTTGAGCGCGGTGACCAAGCCGCCGCTTTGAATGGCGGAAGCCATGCTTCCGCCCGCCGGGGCATGGCCCCGGCGAAGAAAAGCGGTGGCATGGCCACCGCAGTCAAAAGGGCGGCATATCCGGGCTAGAAACCCATGGAACGGCCGATGATCTCTTTCATGATCTCGGTGGTACCCGCGTAGATCGTCTGGACGCGTGAGTCGACGTAGGCTCTTGCCACGAAGTATTCCATCATGTAGCCGTAGCCGCCGTGAAGCTGCACACAGGTGTCCACGACGCGCTTTTGCAGTTCCGAAGTCCACCACTTGGCCATGGCGGCTTTTTCGGCGCTGAGTTCTTCGCCGTTGTGCAGCAGCACGCAGTGGTTTACAAACACCCGCGCAATCTCGGTTTCGGTTTTCATTTCCGCCAGTTTGAAGCGGTTGTGCTGGAATTTTCCGATGGGCCGCCCAAAGGCCGTGCGGTCTTTGCAGTATTGAACCGTAATGTCGAGCACGGTTTCGCACGCCATGGCGGCGCCGACGGCAACGGCGAGGCGTTCCTGGGGGAGCTGCTGCATGAGATACAGAAATCCGCACCCCTCCCGGCCCAGCAGGCTCTCCGCGGGCAGATGCACGTCTTTGAAGAACGCCTCGGCCGTGTCCTGGGCGTGCATGCCCATCTTCTGGAGTTTGGCCCCGCGTTCATACCCTTCCGTGCCCCCCTCCACGAGAAACAGGCTTATGCCCCCGTGGCCGGCATCGGGGGTGGTTTTGGCCACGACGATGATCAGATCGTTGAGCAGCCCGTTTGTGATGAAGGTCTTCTGGCCGTTAAGCACCCAGCCGTC
>CAIXUF010000597.1 GCA_903922535.1 Candidatus Hydrogenedentota bacterium | reverse complement strand
TGCGCAGAAGATTAAGGCCAATGTTGCCGCGCTTCGTGAATGGCAGGGCTGAATCCGGGCCCGTGCCAGCATGAAACCACGGGGAGAGAAGGCTGAAACGGGCACGAAACGAAACAAGGCCGCCAAAGAGGACGTGAAGTCGGCCGCCGGCGAAACAGTCACGTGCCCGCATTGCCGGTATGAACGCCCCGCCGGTGATCAACGCTGTCACCTATGCGGTTTCCCCTGGCCTTGGATGAAGAAATAGTCTGGAAACTGGAAATGACTAAAGCGGCAGACAGGAATGTCTGCCCCACATTGCTTGTCAACGCATAGTCGGTACGACACCGCATGGAATGCGGATAGGACCGAGAGGAACCAGGACAATGGCGGAAGAGAAGAGTTCAAAACTGCGCAAGCTGCTCGGCTATGCCGTGAAGAACGGCGCTTCTGACCTGCACCTGACCGTGGGAAGCCCGCCTGCGGTGCGCATTGACGGTGAAATCCGCTTTCTGCCGGCCGACACGCTGTCGCAGGCGGACCTGGAGGCCTTTCTGGGCGAGATGATGACCAGGGAGCAGCGCGCCAGTTATGACGACCGGGGCGATTTTGACCTTGCGCACAGTGTGGCCGGGCTGGGCCGTTTCCGTGTGAACATTCTGCGCCAGCGCGGGGCCATTGCGATTGTCATGCGCCATGTGAAGGGCAAGATTCTCGGTTTTGAGGAGCTGAACCTGCCGCCGACGCTGGGGCGCATCGCCGACATGCCCCGCGGACTGGTGCTGATTACGGGCACGACGGGCAGCGGCAAGTCCACCACGCTGGCGTCGATGGTGGACTGGATTAACCAGCGCAAGCGGATGCACATCGTGACACTTGAGGACCCCATCGAGTACCTGCACAGCAACAAGAAGAGCATCGTGACGCAGCGCGAGGTGGCCATTGACACGCAAGACTTCATGTCGGCGCTGCGCGCCGTGATGCGCGAGGACCCGGACGTGATTCTCGTGGGCGAGATGCGCGACGCAGAGACCTTCCAGGCGACCATTTCCGCGGCGGAGACGGGGCACCTTGTCTTTTCCACGCTGCACACGACGAATGTGATGCTGACGATAGACCGCATCATGGACATGTTTCCCTCGAACATGCACGACCAGGTGCGCGCCCAGCTTGCGCTGCAACTGCGCGCCTGCATTTCGCAGCGGCTCATCGCCTCGGCGGACGGCAAGGGCCGGGTGCCCGCGGTGGAGGTGATGATCTCCAACCCCGGCATCGCGGCGCTGATCCGGGAAAACAACGTCAAGCAAATCCCCAACGCCATTTCGGGCGGCGGCGAGGACGGCATGCAGTCCTTCAACATGAGCCTGGTCATGCTGCTGCGCCAGAAGCTGATCCGCGAGGACGACGCGATGATTGCCTCGGACAACCCGGACGAGCTGCGCATGAACATGCAGGGAATCTTCCTCACCCAGGGTCGCGGCGGCATCCTGAAGAGATAACGGCACTGGCAGCGCCAGGCGTTCTTGCCGGCTCGGGGAAGCACCACATTCGCCCCCTCCGGGGCCAAGACCATTGATATTGTCGTTCGACCCTCGGGGCCAAGACGGCAACGTTCTCCCCATCAAACCCTTGGCAGTGAATCTACTTGAGTATCTGCGCCACCGCCTTTTCAGTCCATTTCTCGGGCGGGGTCAGCCCGAACAGCAGGGCGATGGTCGGGGCGGTCTGCGCCGAGCACACCGCTTCAGTGATTTCCCGGCCTTGGGCAATGCCCGGTCCGGCCATTATCCACGGAACCGTGGTTTCCTCGGCAGTCTTTCCGCCGTGTCCGGTCCCTATGCCACCGTGGTCGGACACAACGAAAAACACCGTCTTGTCGCCCATGCCCGCGTCACGCACGGCCTGCATTACCTGACCCACATGGGTGTCCGCCACGCCGACGGCAAGATCATATTTCTCCGTATCGTAACCGTCCGAATGTCCCGCATGATCGACCAGATCAAGATGAACGAAGGTCAGCAGCGGCTTCTTTTCCCGGATAAACGCCACCGCCGCCTGCACCGTGACATAGGCATTGGATTCGCCCTTGGCATACCGTCCCCAGAGCCCCGGCTTCGGGTTTGCGTCAAAGGTGACATCCATCTTGTTATACAGGCGGCCAAAGCCGTCCCATTCATAGACAGCGCCGATTGCCGCTTCGGGATAGGCGGCGCGGCAGAGGCCAAAAATGGTGGGCGTCGCCGGGGTGTCGCCGGGCTTCCAGTCGTTCGAGGTGATGCCGTGCGTTTCCGGTTTTGACCCCATGATCATGCTGGCCCAGTTGGGGCTGCTGACGGACGGGTCCACCGACCGGCCGTGCAGGGTAAAGGCGCCGCGCGTCATGATGTCGTGCATGTTCGGCGTTTTGGCCCGCGTGACGGAGGAGGCGGTCATGCCGTCAATGCCCACCACGACAACATGCTCGACACCGGGCAGCGGTGCCGCCACGGTGTTGGCGGCGGCGAGTGCGGTGAAAACGCCCAGCAGACAGACAAGAATCCGACAGTTCATTACAGTCTCCCTATTCCGTTGTTTTCATGCGACCGGGGGTGATGTTGTTGTCCGATTCCAGGCTGGCGCGGACGCGGCAATAGGAATCGTAGCGGCCCTGTTTGATGCGGCACTCTGTCACGGCCGTCTTCACCGCGCAGTCGGGCTCATGGGTATGGGTGCAGTTCCGATACTTGCAGTCCATGCTGGCTTCGGCCAGTTCGGGGAAATAATAGGCCGACTCGGCAGGCGTGACGCGCCAGAGGCCAAGGGCGCGGATGCCGGGCGTGTCTATCACACGGGCGTTCCCGGCCAGTTCGTAAAGACGGCCGGCCGTGGTCGTGTGGCGACCGAGCAGGGTCTGCACGCTCACCTCCTGGGTGTGCACGCGCAGGGCCGGGTCGAGCGCGTTGAGCAGGGACGATTTGCCGACGCCGCTGTGCCCGGCAAACACGCTGAAACGGCCGCCGAGCATGCCGCGCAATTCTTCCAAACCCCGGCCGTCAACGCAACTGGTGACGCAGACGCGCATGCCCAGGTCGCGGTAGATTTGCAGTTCCTCGGGCTCCTCAGTCGCGAGGTCGGCCTTGTTGAGGCAGAGCACGGGCTCGACGCCGCCGATCTCGGCGGCGATGAGAAAGCGGTCGACCAGGCCGGGCCGGAACGGCGGCTGGGCCGCCGCGGCCACCACCACGATCAGGTCGATGTTGGCGGCGATTACCTGGCGGGCGATGCGGTCATGCTCACCCGCGGGCCTGCTGAGCGTGGTCCGCCTCCGCGCCACGCCGCGGACAAAGGCATCATCCTCCTCAAAGTCGACGAAGACGCGGTCACCCGGCGCGAGCAGGGACTCGTCCCCCTCGTGCAGGCGCTCGTCGATGAGGCAGATCAAATCGCTCGCCTCGGCATCCTCCCGGGCGTCCATCTGAACGAAGGCCCATTTCTTGGAATGGGAGATGAGCGTGGCGTTGGGCGAGAAGTCGTTGGGCAGCGCGGCGGTTGCCGCGGCCCGGGCGGTTTCGGACAACTTGGACAGGGCGCG
>CAIXUF010000596.1 GCA_903922535.1 Candidatus Hydrogenedentota bacterium | reverse complement strand
CCAATGGAAGAACCGCTGCTCTCCCGACAGCCTTTGCAGCACGGCTTCCTGCGTTGGCGTGACCGCATGAAAGACCTTCGGCGTGGGCGCGCACTGTGCGGATCCCTCATCCATGGGCCAGAACCAGACGGCGCACCATTCGTCCATGGCTTGTTTGAGGCGCTGGACGGCAGGGCTGTTCCGGATATGCTCGCGGTAGAATGTCTCCCGCGCTTCGGGGTCGTGCATGGCCATCTGGTGCAACTGCTCGTAATCGGCCCGCGCCTGTTCCACGACATGGGCAATATCCACGGCGTCGTCTTGGAACAGGCTCATCTGGCCCCGGAAGCGTTGCTCGATGAGGCTGCGCATTTCCTGCTTTATCACACCGTCGCCGGAACGGCGGTTGCCGGTCTTCGGGCCTTTCAGGAATTCCTCAATGCGCTGCGTTCGTTCGCCGTCCTTGCCGTCGCCACCTTCCCGTTCCCATGCCTTGAGGGGGTAGTCCAGCACCCGGTCGAGCCAGCAGCCCACGAGGGAGTTGCCGACCTTGATCTTGTGGTCGAGGAAAGTGAAAGGCAGATCCTGGTCGAGCGTTTCAATCCACAGTGAGACGCGGGCAAATTCGACGGCCAATGGGTTGATGTCCACGCCGTAGATGCACCGTTCGACAACATGCCGCCGCAACAGCGCCTTGACGCGGTCTTCGAACTGGTCGCCGCGCTGCGGGTCGTCCGGCGGGAACGGCAGGATTTCCTCATCCACCGCGCCGGTCCGGGGGCGGCCATAGGGCAACGTGATGGTCTTGGCCCGCTTGGGATCTTCGAGTCCGCAGTGATGACACAAGGCCGCGTAGAGAGCGTCCGTCAGGTAATGGAGTGCTGCTACGTCAAATGAACCGGACCCGCACGCGGTGTCGCAGACTTTGAGGGCTAGGATGGCCTCCGGTGTCTTCGGAACAAGGGCCGAAATTGGGTGCAGTCCCGTCTCGGTCGTTTCTTCCTCGCTTGGTACAGTCCCCAATTTCTCGTAACACAGCGGTTCCAGCGTCCGGTGAACAGTGGGCACGGCCAATTGGGGACGGGTGTAGAAGGTGCCGGTGCCTTTCCGGGTATTGCCAGCGCGGACCAGGTAGAACTCGCCCCTGGCCACCACATGCTTGATGAGCCCTTTGGCTTCCTCATCCGTCCGCTTCAGATGTTCCCGGTCGGTCTCATTCTTCCGTTGTTTCGGTGCCAGCCCGGCTAGCACTACTGCCTGGCGCGCCCAATCGAGCGCCCGCTGCCACGCGTCGCGGTGATCCTCAGAAACGGGGGCTTCTTCCTGCACCTCCCCGATAACGGGCTCGGCAAACAGGTCGGCGGCGGCCTCTTCCGCCTGTTCCTCTTCGGCTTCCTCCTCTTCTTCTTCGGAAGACGCAGTCGCTGTGACCTTTTCCTTTCGCAATTTCGTGAGCAGGTCCTTGAGGCCCTTCGAGTCCTGGTGGATCATGGTTTCAAGGCGCACCAAGGGCAGCACCGGTTCACGGCCAATATTCAGGAAGACCTGCGGCCCTTCGCCCTCGTCGGCGCGCTTGAGACGGTAGTCGAGCAACCCCTGGTAAATGAGGCCTATGAACTCCGTGCGCAATTGCGTGTAATCCACGGGGCCTTCCACAAATGTTTTCTGGCGGCCCCGGACCACAGGGAGCGGCCCACGAAGCAGCTTGCGCAGGACATCGCGCACCGTGGCGTCGGACACCGGCAGGTGCCGTTCCAGTACGCACATTGCCCGCGATACCGGATCGGTATCGTTTTCAAGTCCAGGGCGGAACAGGGTGCCGCCGTATGCGCGCAAGGTGAGTCCGCCGTGCGGCGAACCGTTGTGGATCAGCCGAAAGAGCGCAACGAGGCGCGGCCAGGCGGATTGGGCGTTGAACAGGTTGTGCGCTCCGCCGTCATCACGGACCGCCACTTCAAGCAGTTCGTACAACGAGCGGACACCATAGGATTGGGCGAAAATGGGGTCATTGACCGGCAGGAGTCCGCGCGATTCGGCAAAGAGGCACACAGCGAGACGCATAACCACGCGTACACCGGCCTGATACAGGGCGTCGAGCACTTCCCGGTCGGAAAGTGGCGCGTGGGCGCCTGCCCGCACGGGTTCCAGCAGGTCCGCATTCGCCCGGTTGGCCGTGGACACTTCTTCCATGAGGAATTCAATGGCCTGCCGGACATTCTCCCGAAGCACGCTGGAAAGGTCCGCCTGGCGCTTGCGGGATTCCTCGACGGCCTCCAGCAGGAAGGGCGAACCACCGTCGCCCGGTTTGACGGACACCGGGCCGAGCAGCAGCCTCAGACCGTCCAGTTCGTCCGCGCCGTCCTCATCCTCAAACCAGCGTTCCGCTTCCCACTCGGACCATGACTCAAAGTCCAGGCCCGCATAGACCAGGCGGAATTGGCGCCCATTGGTCAGGAGGCCCAACCGGCTTCCGGTGCCGCGCAACAGTTCCAGGAAGCGCGCATAGGCATTCCTGCCGCGGCCACGCCCCACTTGGGCGGAAGTGTCGGCCATGATGAGCAGCGCCGCGGTGGACTTGGTATCGTCGGCAAAAAGTACGCGGTGCGGACGCAGGCGTTCGGTGCGGCTGCCAATACGCACCATTGCGCGAAGGTTCTCGGGGATGTCGTTGCTCTTGGCAATGCAGCCGTTTTGGTGGCCCAGACAGGTCCCAAGGAGGGCATCCACCCATTCCAATACGGGGCGCTCTTCCAGTCGGTCCTTGCTGTTTATGTCCACCGGGTCGGTCTGCGCCCGGAAACGCGTGTAAGCGTCCCGGAGCGCCTGGCCTTTATGCCAGGGCAATCCTGCCGGAAGGGTGGGAAAACGGTCCACCAGGACCACGGGAGACAACAGCAGCCCCTGATGACGCAACCGTGACCACCATGCATGCAGGGAGTCTTCCCGGTGCATCATTTCAGGTCCTCCGCCGTCGCGGGGACGATGTACTGAATGGCCAGCGGCAGGACCCGGACCTCGCGCAGGGTATAGCGGCGCGGAAGCAGCGTGGTCAGGCGGTTGTCCTTCTCGCGCTCCAGTTGCGTGCGGGTCTGCTCAATGTCACGGCCAAGGATCGTAATCTGTTCCTCGACATCGCGGAGTTGCCGTTCCGCGCGGAACTGGTCTTCCTGGAGCAGCCACAACTGGGCGGAGTCCGCCTCGGCCTTCGTCAGGCTTTCGGCGAGTTTGCGCAGTTCCCGCTCCCTGGAGGTGTCCGCCAACTCTTTCAGGCGGGAGGTGTAGATTTCCGAAAGGGCGGCCTTTTCCCGTTGGAGCGTATGCTTGGCGGCCTTTTCCAGACTGGCGCGCAGTGCTGTTTCCGTGTCCCCCATGAAGGTTTCCAGCAGTCCCTTGTGGGGGCGCCAGCGGGCACGCAGGGCGCGCATCCATGAATCACGCCGTTCTTCCGACCCAATGGGCAGGAGTTCATCGCGAAGAATGGTGTTTTCGAATTCCGGTTCCACCCGCTCAAGGGCGTCGCCATCCACGCGGTAGACAGCGGCACGCACCTCATCGTGGAGCGGTTCACGGAGTTCGTTGATGGCCGTCACGATGTAGTGGAACGCCAGCAGGGCCTCAAAGCCGCCATGGTGCACGCAGCCGACCGTCCAACGGTAGACAGGATCATGGCCGGAGGGGGAATGCAGTTCCTTGGACAGCGTGGCCAGTGCCTGACGCATGACGGGATGGCTAAGGCGCATAAGCACCTGATGCTTCTTCAACCGCATGACGCGGCGCCCGTTGACCTCCTCCTCGACCAGGGCCTGGTCGAACACCAATTCCATGCGGTCGCTGCGCGGGCCGACGGTAAGTGTGCTGCGGACCAGCGACTCCCAACGGGGTGGCGGACTCAGGCGGAAGAAGCCCGGCTTGCCGGTAATTTCCTCCAGCAACCCCTGGCCCTCTATGCGGATGGCCGAACGCACGATTTCGATGAGGGTTTCGGCGGAGATGCCCAGGCGCAATTCGGTGGACTCCAGCAATTCCCGCGCGCGCCGGGTGAGGTCCACAATCTGTGAACCGGAGGCCTTGCCCAATTCCAGTTTCTCGGCGCTCTTGCCGCGTTCCTCTTCGATCTGCCGGTCGATGTCCGCATCGGCGACGGAATGCCCTTCGAAATGCCGCTGAATGGAGTTTGCCAGGACGTGCTCCACACTGCCCAAGTCTTCCTTGACCTGGTCCACTTTTCCGGCGATCTTGAACAGAAACTCCATATCCTCATCTTGGTCGGAGCGGAAATAGAAGACGCTGACATCGCGGACCTGGCCGTGGCGCGACACGCGGCCATTGCGCTGCTGGATTTTCGTCGGCGACCAAGAAATGTCGAAATGGACAACCCAGCGGCAGCATTCCTGCATGTTGATGCCTTCGGATGCGGCGTCGGTGGCGATGAGCAGGCGCACGGGGGCGGCAGGATCTTCAAAGGACTCCTGCACATCCTCGAAAGCGGAGGCGGTCATGCCGCCATAGAGAAGATTTAGCGTGTTCTTGTCGAAACCTTCCTGCAATAGGCGTTCTTCGAGGTATTGCAGCGTTTCCTTGT